>JANNAJ010000091.1:0-14914 GCA_031384285.1 Verrucomicrobiota bacterium | reverse complement strand
CGGGTCCTTCACCCACATCGGGAAGACCTTTCCATGCTTGGGATACACCTTCACTCCCGTCCGTGGATGGATATACCATGGACGAAAGATTAGTTCGTATCCGGCCCGAGGAACCCGACTAACGAGAATCTCGTTAGTAATAGGGTGCCTTTTAGGGGGTTGCTGTTGACGGGGCCGGACCTATTGACGCACTGTGCGCCTGCACATTCGGAACGGCTTGTCCGTTTCGGCGTCGAATTTCCACGACGCCAAAAATCTGACCGGGGCCTACGCTAATAGGCTTCCGGTCTTTTTGTTAAATTAGGGGGGGTATTTCACTCGTTCTTATTCCAATCGCTCGCATTGCAGTACGCAGACCCCTCAGCTCATCCGCATGGGCATGATGACGTAGAGGAACGGCGTGTTGGTCTTCAGCACGCCGGGGCTCAGCTCGTCGATCAGCTCGAAGAACACCTCGTCGCTGTCCAGCGCCTTGAGCGGGTCCAGCAGGTAGCCGGGGTTGAAGGCGATGGCGAAGTCTTTGCCCTTGTAGTTGATGGCCAGGTTCTCGCGGGCTTCGCCTACCTCGGGAGTGTTCGCGGTGATAGAAAGTTGGTTGCGGCTGAAGCTGAGCTTCACCGAGTTGCTCTTGTCGCTGGTCATCAGCTCGGCGCGACGCAGAGCGCCCAACAACTCATCGCGGACGAGGGTGATGCGCTCCTGGCATTCGCCGGGGATGACCTGCCGGTAGTTCGGATAGTTGCCGTCCACCAACTTGGTGATGATGAGCACGCCGGGCCCGCCCTCGACGGTGCTGGTGGTGAAGGCGGCCTGGTTCTCGGAGAACTTGAGCTCGACGTTGCCGGCGCTCCCGAGCAGGCGGTTGAGCTCGTTGATGGCCTTGGTGGGGACGATGAAATCGGCCTGGCTCTCGGCGGGGACCTCGGCGTCCTCATCGGTCATGGCGAGGCGGCGTCCGTCGGTGGCGACGAGGGCGATCTTGTGGTCCTTGAGGCTGAAGAAGATGCCGTTGAGCACGTAGCGGGTCTCATCGGTGGAGACGGCGAAGCTGGTCTTGCGCAGCATGGACTTGAGCTTGTCCTGCGGCAGGGTGACGGCGCGGGCCTGCTTGAAGACGGGCATGGGCGGGAACTCGTCCGCAGCAAGGCCGTTGATCTTGTAGAAGGAGGCCCCGGCGCGGAGGGTGCAGACGGATTTCTCGTCGATCTCCAGCTCGATCTCGCTGGCCGGCAGCTCGCGGGCGATGCCGAACAGCTTCTTGACCGGCAACGTGGCCTTGCCCTCTTTCTCGACCGTCGCGGTGACGGTGCTGCAGATGGTGACGTCGAGGTCGGTGGCGGTTAGCTCGAGTTTGCCTGCGGAGGCGGAGAGCAGGACGTTGGACAGGATGGGCAGGGTGGTGCGCGTGCCGACCACGTTCTGCACCGCCTGAAGGCCGTTGAGGAGGTGTTCCTTGGCGATCGTGAGTTTCATCGGCCCTAAGTATTGTGTCTTCTTTTCAAGAAGAAAGCCATTAGTAGGGGGTGTGGATAACACGTACAACTGCCGGTTGTGGCCATGCCCGCTTGGGCGGGACGAGGGTCGGCGATTGTGCATAGCCCTGCCAAGAACCCGCTTCCGGCTGTGGACGATCCGGGCGAGGGGAGTTGTCGGGTGGTTATCCGGTGGCTCCGGGAGGTTATGCGCAGGGTCGTTGGGCAAAACTCCGGCTAGCCCACCGGCCTTCGGCCGGTAGGATGCGTCCCATGAAACGGATTTCGACGCTCTGGTCCGCGTTCCTGCTGGCTTTCGCTGCCGGTGCGGCGACGCCGTTGCAGGAGCGGGCGGACCGGTTCTTGGCGGTGGTGAACGCGGGTTACCAAGCGCTCTACCGGGTCAACAGCGAGGCCCAGTGGGCGGCGGCGACCGACGTGAAGCCGGTCAACGACGCGGCCAGCGAGGTCGCGGGCAAGGCGTACGCGGCGTTCAACGGGAATCCGGCCATCATCGGCGAGGCGAAGGCGCTTTTGGCGCAGCGCTTGGAGCTGACCGAGATGCAGGTGCGGCAACTGGAGCGGGCGCTGCTCAATGCGGCGGAGGGCCCGATGACCGATCCGGACCTGGTGAACCGCCGCATCGCGGCCGAGACGGCGCAGAATTCGACACTGAACGGGTTCCAGTTCCGGCTCCGCGGAAGCAACGTTGTCGCTAACGACCTCGATCGGGTGCTCTCCAAGTCGATTGATCTGGTGGAACGGCGAGCGGCTTGGGAGGCCTCGAAGCTGACCGGTCCGGCTCTCAAGCCCGGATTGGTGAAGTTGCAGGGCTTGCGCAATGGCGTTGCCCGGGAGCTGGGTCATTCCAACTACTTTGCCCTCCAGGTGGCCGGCTACGGCATGACGGCGGACGAGATGCTGAAGCTGAACGACGAATTCCTGCGGGAACTGCGTCCGCTGTACCTCCAGCTGCACACTTGGGCGAAGCACAAGCTGGCGGCGAAGTACGGCCAGCCGGTGCCGGCCCGCATCCCGGCGCATTGGATCAACAACCGCTGGTCGCAGGAATGGGGCGGTCTGGTCGAGGCGGCCTCCCTCGACCGGTACTTCACGAACCGGACCCCGGAGAGCATCACGAAGACCGCGGAGCAGTTCTACGTGGGCCTCGGGTTCCCGCCCTTGCCGAAGACCTTCTGGTCGCGGTCGGACCTGTTCCCGGCGGCAGCGGGCTCGGGTCGGCTCAAGAATTCCCACGCCTCGTGCTGGCACGTGGACCTGCAGGACGACATCCGCTCGTTGATGAGCGTCGAATCGAACCCATGGTGGTTCTACACGGCGCACCACGAGCTGGGGCACGGGTACTACTTCATGGCGTACACGCGGCCGGAGGTGCCGCCGTTGCTGCGGACCGGCGCGAACCCGGCCTTCCACGAAGGCATCGGCGAGCAGATCGCGTTGGCGGCGGGGCAGACGCCGTACCTGAAGACGGTGGGCGTGTTGCCGGCCGATTATCAGGAGGACCAGACAGCGACGCTGTTGGAGACGGCCTTGAGCCACGCGGTCCCGTTCCTCTTCTGGGCGAGCGGCACGATGACGCACTGGGAGCACGACCTGTACGCGAAGGATTTGCCGCCGTCGGAGTACAACGCGCGCTGGTGGCGGCACGTCGCCGATTTCCAGGGCGTGGAACCGCCGGCCGGGGCCGGGACGCGCGGCGAGGAGTTCTGCGACGCGGCCACGAAGACGCACATCAACGACAATCCCGCCTACTACTACAGCTACGCCATAGCGACGGTGCAGAAGTTCCAGATCCACGACCATATCGCCCGGCGGATCTTGCATCAGCCGCCGCAGTCCTGCGACTACGCGGGCAACAAGGAAGTGGGCGATTTCCTGAAGAAGTTCCTCTCGGTCGGAGCGACCCGCGATTGGCGGCAACTGCTGCGCGAGGCTACCGGCGAGGACCTGAGCACGCGAGCGATGAAGGACTACTTCGCGCCGCTGCAGAAGTGGCTGGAGAAGGAGAACGCCGGCCGGAAGATCGGGTGGGAGTGAACGGCGGCGCCCTGCCGCGGCCGGAGGAGTGATGCCTGAGCAAGAACGGACACCCAGCCGGCGGGCGAAAGCGGTTTCGGCGGCGCGCTCTGCCACCGCACTCCAAGACGCTGGCGCGATCGCGCCGGCGTCTCGTGCTTTCGGATCGCGGATGCCTTCATCCGCGCTCGCTCATCACCGCAGGATCGGGACGCCGTTGGTCACCCCGAGTTGGTCACCGATGAAGGCCAGTTTGTCGGCGGCTTCCTCGATGATCTTGCTCGTCGGCTTGCCCGCCCCGTGGCCGGCCTTGGTCTCGATGCGGATGAGCACCGGGTTCGCGCCGGTCTGCACCTCCTGCAACCGGGCGGCGAACTTGAAGCTGTGCGCCGGCACCACGCGGTCGTCGTGGTCCGCCGTCGTCACCAGCGTCGGCGGATAGGCCACGCCCGGCTTGAGGTTGTGCAAAGGCGAGTAGGCCCGGAGCGCCTTGAACTCCTCGGCATCGTCGCTGGAGCCGTAGTCGCTGGTCCAGGCCCAGCCGATGGTGAACTTCTGGAAGCGCAGCATGTCCATGACGCCCACTGCCGGGAGCGCAGCGCCGAAGAGGTCGGGACGCTGCGTGATGCTGGCGCCGACGAGCAGGCCGCCGTTGGATCCGCCGGAGATGGCGAGCTTCTTGGGCGAGGTGTAGCGGTTCGCGATGAGCCATTCGGCGGCGCCGATGAAGTCGTCGAACACGTTCTGTTTCCTCAGCTTCGTGCCGGCCTTGTGCCATTCCTCGCCGTACTCGCCGCCGCCGCGCAGGTTGGGCACCGCGTAGACGCCGCCGAGCTCCATCCAGGCGAGGTTGGCGACGCTGAACGCCGGCGTGAGCGAGATGTTGAAGCCGCCGTAGCCGTACAGGAGCGTCGGGTTCGTGCCGTCGAGCTTCAGGCCCTTCTTGTGGGTGATGAACATCGGCACCTTCGTGCCGTCCTTGCTGGCGTAGAAGACCTGCTTCACCTCGTACGCATCGGGGTCGAAACCGATCTTTGGCTGCCGCCAGAGCGTGCTCGTCCCGGTGACGAAATCGTAGCGGTACACGCGGCCGGGCGTGGTGAAGCTGGTGAAGCTATAGAAGGTCTCTGTGTCCGAGCGCTTGCCGCCGAACCCGCCCGCGCTGCCGATGCCGGGGAGCGGGAGCTCCTTCTGCAGCTTGCCGGACAGATCGAAGAGCATCACCTGGCTGCGGGCGTCGCGCAGGTACTCGGCGACGAGGCGGTCGCCGACGATGTTCGCAGAGGTCAACGTGGCGTCGGTCTGCGGGAGCACCTCGCGCCAATCGGCCCGCGAAGGCTTGGCGGTGTCGATGGCGATCAGCCGGCCGCGGGCGGCGGCGAGGTCGGTGCGGAAGAAGAACACCGGACCGTCGTTGCCGACGAAGCGGTAGCTGGCGTCGAAGTCGTTGAGCAACTCGACGACCTTGGCGTCCGGCGCGGCGAGGTCTTTGTAGAAGACGCGGTTCTTGGTGTCCGTGCCCTGGCTGACATTGATGACCAGATACCGGCCGTCGTCGGTGACCCCGCCGCCGAAGCCCCATTTCGGCTGGTCCTTGCGTTCGTAGACCAGCACGTCGGCGGATTGGGCGGTGCCGAGCCTGTGGAAGTAGAGCTTCTGGAACTCGTTCACCTTGGTGAGCTTCGCCGACTCGGCCGGCTCGTCGTAGCGCGAGTAGAAGCAGCCCTTGCCGTCCTTGGTCCACGAGCAGCTGGAGAACTTCACCCACTTCAGCACGTCGGCCGTGTCCTGACCCGTGGCCACGTCGCGGATCCGCCATTCCTCCCAGTCGGATCCGGCCGACGACAAGCCGTACGCGATGTGCGCGCCGTCGTCAGAGACGACGTAGCCCTTCAGCGCGACGGTGCCGTCGGCGGAGAGCGTGTTGGGGTCGAGCAACACCCGCGGCGTGGCGTCGAGGGACGCGGCGACGTGGAGCACGGACTGGTTCTGCAGCCCGTTGTTCTTGCTGAAGAAGTAGCGGCCGCCCTGCTTGAAGGGCACGCCGTAGCGCTCGAAATCGTAGAGCGCGGTGAGCCTGGCCTTGAGCGGCGCACGCAACGGCAACGTCCCGAGATAGCCGAAGGCGACTTTGTTCTGTGCCTCGACCCAGGCCTTGGTCTCCGCCGAGTTGTCGTCCTCCAGCCAGCGGTACGGATCGGCGATCCGGGTGCCGTGATAATCGTCCACGACCTCGGTCTTGGTGGTGGGCGGATAGCGGAGCGGGACAGAAGGAGGGTTCACGGCGGAGACGATACCGGCGGCTGTGAAGGTGAGGAGCGAGAGGCCGAGCGCGCGCGACGCCGACAAGGACCGGAGATGGCGGTTCATGCGCCGAGTGTGCGCCGCGCCGTCGGCGCCGCAACCGGCTTGTTTCTCCGGTGCCGCGAGCGACGCGATCGAACTGCTCGTCCGTCCGTCCTCCGTGCCGTACCTTCGGTCCCGGCGGCGCGTCCTGCGCGGCCCAACTATGCGCATCATCGGCGGAGAAGCGGCCGGTCGGATCGTCCATGTGCCCGAAGGGCTCGGCGTCCGGCCCATGCCCGACAAGGTGAAGCTCGCGGTCTTCAACTCGCTCGGCGGGTTCGTGGACGGCGCGCGCGTGCTCGACCTCTTCTCCGGCACCGGCGCGCTCGGCCACGAGTGTCTCAGCCGCGGCGCGGTCTCGCTCCACAGCGTCGAGAAATCCGACAAGCACGCGCGCTTCTACCGCCGCAACCTCGTCGCCGCCGGTCTGACCGCGACCGCGGTCGAGCTGCGCGTGGACGACGTCTTCAGCGCGGTGCCGCAGCTCGCTGCCGCGGGCCGGCTCTTCGACCTGGTGATCGCCGACCCGCCCTACGGCGAGAAGAACGTCGGCCGTCGTTCCACCTCGCTGGCGCAACGCCTGCTCGACCAGCCGGACCTGCCGCGTCTCCTCGCGCCCGGCGCGCTGTTCATCCTCGGCCACACCAAGCGCGACACGCTCGACATCCCGCCCGCTTGGAAGGAGCGCAAGATGCTCAAGCACGGCGACACGGTGATCCGCTTCTTCAAACCCGCCGGAGCGGTGGATCCCGTGGAGATCGCCGAACCTGAGCCGTCCGAAGGCGAACCAACCGAGCCATGAAGACGATCCTGTCGTGCGTCTGGTCCGTCGTGCTGTCGGTGTCCGCCATCGCAGCCGATGCGACATCGGTCGTCGCACCAGGGACCCCGACCTCCGTGCCCATCCAGGTGCTCGTCGATCGTGCTGCGCAGCAGACCGTGGAGAAGTTCTCCGGCATCGGCCTGAAGTCGGATGAACTGGCGGTGACGTTGGTCGACCTGTCCGATCCGGCCCGGTCGGCCCAGGCGAGCTTCCGCGGATCGGAACCGATCTATCCGGCCAGCGTGGTGAAGCTGTACTACCTCGTCGCGGCCCATCGTTGGCTCGAGGACGGCCGCCTCACCGACACCCCGGAGCTCCGCCGAGCGCTGAGCGACATGATCGTGGAATCCTACAACGAGGCGACCCACTACGTGGTCGACGTGCTGACCGGCACGACCAGCGGGCCCGAGTTGCCGGAGGCCGAACTCGCGGTCTGGCAGGAGAAACGCGGCGCGGTGAACCGCTACTTCCGCGGCCTCGGCTACACGGGCATCAACGCTGACAAGAAGCCTTGGTGTGAAGGTCCCTACGGCCGGGAGGTGCAGGTGATCCGAGCGTTCAAGCCGGACCGCAACCAGCTCACGACCGACGCCACCGCGCGCATCATGACGGAGATCGCCACCGGCACCGCGGTCTCCGTGAAGCGCTGCGCGGAGATGCGCGAGCTGTTGGCGCGGGATATCCACGGCGCGGTCAAGGATCTGGAGGACCAGACGCATGGGTTCACCGGCATCGCCTTGAAGGAGATCCCCGGGTCGAAGGTCTGGTCGAAGGCCGGCTGGACCAGCCAGACCCGCCATGACGCGGCCTACGTGGAGCTGGCGGACGGCCGGAAGTTCGTCCTGGTCACCTTCACCACCGGCCACGCGAACGAGCGCGGCATCATCCCCGCGGTCGTGCGGACGGTCATCGCCGGGCTGCGCCGGTAGCGCTCACGGCACCCGGACCCTGTCGATGCGCTTCGGGTCCGCGACGCCCAGCTCGATGAGCTCGGCGTTGGTGTAGAGCTCGGTGACGAACTTCTTCTCGCCCTCCACCTTAGCCGCCTCGCGGAAGCGCTGCACGTCGGCCAGGGCGAGCACGTCCAGAGCGACCGCGTCCTTGCTGAAACGGAGTTCGTCCAGAGCGACCGCGTAGTGGAGCAGCGTCAGCTCCTCGCCGCGGTACTGGCAGAGCAGCGCGTCGCCCACGGCGAAGGCGAGCTTGGGCAGCACGTCGTCGAGCGCGCAGATGTCGGGCGCGGCCTCGGCGAGACGGACAGGATCGTTCGCGAAACGCAGCGTGTTGTCGGTGCTCGCCCATGCGAGGCCGGCGATATGGCCGTTCACGCCGGAGACGTTGTGGCTGAGCACCGGCGCGACGGAGACGATCTTGGTGATGTCGTGGGTGAGCAGCTTCGTGACGTAGGACCGGCGGCCGGTGCCTTCGTTCTCCTTCTTGCCGAAATCCCGGTCGCCCGCGACCAGCCGGCCGATGAGCGGCGATTCATACGAGCGGTCGCCGTCCCAACCGGCATCCTCGCTGGCGACGCAGCGGACACCGAGCTCCTGCGCGAGCCGCGACCAACCGG
Organism: Verrucomicrobiota bacterium; assembly: GCA_031384285.1. Classification (GTDB taxonomy): domain Bacteria; phylum Verrucomicrobiota; class Verrucomicrobiia; order Limisphaerales; family UBA9464; genus CAIVQB01. The sequence continues at coordinate 6,666 of JANNAJ010000091.1, read as the reverse complement.
CGGCGCGGAGATCGAGGTCGCGCTTGTCCCAGATGACGATTTTCGAGGGCGCGTGGCCCGAAGCGATCAGGCCCTCGATCAGCGGCCGCACCACCGCGGGTCGCGTGCCGCTCACCGCACCCGGCGCCGCGGTCACCTTGAAGCCGACGACATCGCCCGGCGCGACGAGCGACTTCCATGCGTCATTCGCGGTCGGTTTGCCGGTCAAGCCGAGCAGGCCGTTCTCGACCATCCTCCGCACGACATCCGGGTCCGACGCGAAGGCCGAGGTCGCGGCCGGATCGAGCGCGACGAAGACGCGGGCGCGTGCCGTGTTCGTGGAGGGCGCCGGCGTTGAGGGTGGCGCGGCGGGATCCGGCGCGGCATCCGCCGACCGCGGCAGCAGCACCAGCACGGACACGAGCACGAAGACGAGGGTGGAAAGGCGTGGCATCATCCGGACGGCCCGCACCATGGCGTGCCCGGGCTCCAGACGCCAAGGACCGTGTCGGCGTTCAAGGGTAACGCGGGCTCCGGAGGCGCGTTCCTTGACGGGGCACCCGCCACCCGATTACCACGCGTCCGATGTCGCGATCGTCCTCGGTGCGGGCCGCTTTCCTGGCCGCAGTCTTCCTCGCCGCCGGCTGCCAGCCGCACGGGCCCGAGGCGTTGCGCCGGGGCGACGAGCTGCTGCGCGCCGGCAAGGCGACCGAGGCCGTCCCGATGCTCGAACGCGCCGCGACCGAGCTCTCCGAGGACCCGAGGGCATGGAACTTCCTCGGCCTCGCCTATCACGCTGCCGGACGTCCTGCCGAAGCGCAGAAGGCATACCTCCGGGCGCTGCGCGAGAACCGTGATTTCTTCGACGCCCATTACAATCTTGGCGCGCTGTACGTCGAACAGGGCGAATGGGCCGAGGCGGAGCGTTCGCTCCGAACCTTCCTCGCGCCCGATGCCAACCACGGGCATGCCGTTGCGTACCATCTGCTCGGACAGGCCCAGCTCCAGCTCCGCAAACACGATGACGCCGAGCGGAGCCTCGCCATCGCCGTGAAGCTCGCGCCGAAGGACGCCGATGTCTGGAACGACCTCGGTCTCGTCCAGAGCGGGAGGCGGCGCTTCGCCAACGCCCGGCAATACTTCGCATGGGCGGTGAAGCTCGACCCGCGTCATGCCGCCTCCCGGCTCAACCTGGCCGTCACCGCCCAGCAACTCGGCGACAAACGCGGCGCGCTCCAGACCTATCGCGAGTATCTCGCTCTCGCTCCGGCCGCGCCCGATGCCGAGGGTATCCGCGCACTTATCCGGCAGCTGGAAGCCCAGACCGGCGGCTCGCCGCTGCCAACGGTCCTCACCAACGCTCCCGGCGTGGTGAAGGTCGTCACCAACCTCGCGCCGCGACCTGCGGCCAACGCCACCAACGCCGTTCCCAAGGCCGCTCTGCCCGCTGGCCAGCCCGCTCCCACCAAGCCCGTCGTCGAGCCGCGACCCGCGCCGGTCAAGACCATCGACCGCGCAGCAGCCAATCCCGTGAACGCCCCGCCGGTGGCGCCGCCCATCGCGGCTGCTGCGACAGGCCCGACGGTTGCGCCTGCCAAGCTGGCCGTGGCGGCGCCGGTGCCGGAAGTCGTCCGGGTCGAAGAAGCCCCGGCGCTCCGTCCGGCCCGCGATGAGATCCCCCCCAAGAAGGTCCCTTCCATTCCCGGCGTCGCCGCCGCGTCCGCCGGGCCTTCCCCCGTCAAGCCGGATCCTGTCGACAGCGACCCTGCGCACATCGTCGACGAACCCCCCGGAAACAATCGGACCACCGGGGACCGGTCCGAGCCGGGTCGGCGTACCTTCTGGAAGCGCGTCAACCCGGTGAGCTGGGGCAATCCGGTGAAGTGGTTCGGCAGCGGACCCAAGCCTGAGAAGCCCGTGACCGTCCTGCGCTCGGTGACCAACCGGCCCGCAACGGCCTCGAAGACGCTCCCGATCCCGGCGACCGCGGACGCGACGCCTCCCGCCCCCGCGGTGAAGCCTGCTGCCGTCGTCGCGTCGGCGAAACCCGCCTTCCCGCGCTATGTCCGCCGGGCGCCGGCTTCTCTGCCCGCGGGAAAACGGACGGAAGCCGAACGGTTCTTCGGCACCGCCATCGCCGCGCACGACCGGCACGACCTCGCGGACGCGCTCGTGCTCTACCAGCACGCGGTCGAGCTCGATCCGAGCTATCTCGCCGCGCACCACAATCTCGCGCTCGTCGCGATGGAAGAAGGCGATGTGCAACGGGCGCTGCTGGCTGCCGAGTGCGCTGCGCGCATCGATCCGGGTTCGGTGCCGGCGTTGCGTGTCTTCGCTGCGGCGCTCCAACGTGGCGGCTTTCCTGTCGACGCGGCCGAGCAGCTCGACCGCCTGGTCGGCGTGGATCCGACCGATGTGGCGGCACACCTCTCATTGGCCGGCCTCAAGGCCGGCCCGCTCGGTGATCCGGGATCGGCCCGGAACCACTACGAACGCGTGCTCGCGCTGGATCCCCGGCATCCGCAGGCGTCGGCGATCCGCGTGTGGCTCTCGTCGAACCCGTGAACCGGCGGCTCACGGCGTCACCACCACGCGGAAGAAGTAGGGCAGCCGCGGATCGAGCGCTGGCAACGTCACCGACAACGGACCGCCGGTCGCGCGGGTGAGTTCGCTGACCCGGACCCACGCGAGCAGGTCGTTGCTCGTCTCCAGCGCGTAGAGCCGGCCGGTCGCAGCGTCCCAAGTGAACCGCACCGTGCCGTTCGGCAGCGTCTCCGGCAGGGAGACGCGGAGCCGGCTCGCGGCGTCCTTCGGCGATGTCCCGGCGCGCCATTCCTCGATGTCGCTCGCGCCGTCGCCGTCGCTGTCGACGAGCCCGGTGTAGCCGGCGCTCACCGCGCCGAAGAACTGCTGTTCCCACGCGTCGCTGATGCCGTTCTTGTTCACATCTGCGAACGTGTAGGTGCCGGTGAAGGTCAGCGCATTGGTCGAGTCTCCCAGCATATTGGTCCGGGTCGCGGGCGTCGCGTAGAACGGGACCGGTCTCCAGGTGACCACGTAGATCCCGGTTGGGACGTTGGTGCGGAAGACCGTGCCGACGCCCTCGACGACGCGGTTGGTGGGACCGGTCAGCGTGAACGCGGCCTGCGCGAGGTTGTTGGTCACCACCACCTCGGTGCTGGCGACGGTGTCCATGTCGACGTGCACATCGTCGATCATCCAGCCGAGGCGGTCGGACGCGCTGAAGCTGAACAGCTGGTAGTTGAAGCGGAAGCGGACGACCTTGCCGACGAAGCGCGTGAGGTCGACCTCCACCTTCTCCCATCCGGCCGAGGTCTCGTCGCCGGCGGTGTAGAGGTCCTTCCATGTGCCGCCGTTGTCGGTCGTCAGCGCGACCTGGGCGGCTTCGAGCACGTAGTCGCCGAACGGATCGTCCTCGCCGCCGTCGCCGCTTGAGGCGGAGCTGAAGTCGTAGTTCTGCCAGAAGGTCAGCGTCGCCTTGTTGCCGCCGACGAGGCTGACGGACGGCGAGATGAGGTCGCTGATGGCGAAGTCGACAGCTTCGCCTTTGAGGTTCGTCGCCCAGACGTTGGTGCCGCTGTGGGCGGTGTCGCCGCGGCCGTTCACCGGCACGCCGAGATCCCATCCGCTGGCGACGAGATCGCCGCCGCCGCCTTCGTCGTCGCCCGGGAGCGTCGCGCCGGTCCCGCCGCTGTCGTTGAGGACCACCCAGCCGGCCCGGCCTTTCTCCAGGTCGTCGGTCCAAGGCGGGGTGATCGGCTTGAGCGTGCGGAAGGTGTGGAACTTCCCGCCGGCGCTGTCGGTCGTGATGTTGCCGGCGACGTCGCGGCTCACGACCTGGAAGAAGTACTGCTTGTCCGGCAACAGGCCGGTGACCTGGACCTCGTGGTCGGTCGCCGATTCCGCGACGTAGGCACTGCGGGTGAGGAAGGAATCGTCGCCGCCGGATTCGCCGAAACGCACGAGAGCGTCGGCCGGTTTGTCGGTCGTCCAAGTGATCATCGCCTCGTTGTAGGCCGGGTCGGCCGCGACGTCGGCGATGACGGGTTTCACGGTGTCCACCCGCGCGGTCACGGCCGATTCCACCTTTGCTGCGTCGACGTATGCGATGCGGAGGGTGTCGCCGTTCTTTGCCAGGTAGCGGGGCAGGGTGCCGGTGCCCCCGACATCGGTCAGGACGAACTGCCCGCGGAACACGCCGCGCCGGGCGGTCTCAGCGAGCGCGATGTCGATCGAGCCGGGCAGGCTGGTGGAGGTGAGTCTCGCCTTCACCTCGCCGGTGCCGGCTCGGGCGCTGTCCGTGGCCTCCACGACGACCGACGACGGCAACGTGTAGGCCGGCGCATCGAAGGCGATGGTCGATCCGCCCGCGAGGTCCGGCGCGAGGAAGCGGATGGCGTCGGCGATCAGCGTGGTGCGGTTGTTAGGCGCCGGGCCGTCGGCCGGGACGGCCTCCAGCGCGAAGGCGTCGAACACGACGCGGCCCTTGGCATCCTGGCCGGTCTTGGGGAAGCGTGATCCGACGACACGGTCGCGTTCTTGTTGGAACACCGGTGCCGCATCGGATGCCACGGAGAGATGGTCCGCGACCGTGGTCCAGTCGAGTCCGAGCAGGTCGATCACGAACCCGCTCGGGAACGCCCCGAAGTCGAGGTCCAACGCGATGGCGCCGCCCACGGGATCGCCGGGAACGGCCTTGATCGAGTTGGCTCCCTGGTCTTCCTGGAAGCTCGCGACATGCAGCACGCCGGAGATGAAGTTGGTCGCGCCCTTCTCCTTCAGCCGCGTGAGCAGGTCGCCGGAGCTGACGAACAACGCGCCGCCTTCCTGCAGATAGCTCGTGATCGCCGTCGTGAGGCCCGGAGCCGGCGCGGCGAGCTCCTCGGGACGCCAGAGGACCAACCGGAACGCCCGCAGATCCGCGACGCCCGGAGCCCTGCCGACGACCCCGGTGTCCCAGACCTCGTAGTCCAGGCCGAGCGCGTCGAGCGGCGCGGTCCAGGTCTCGATCCCCGGATACGGCGTGTCGCCGAGCAACCCGCCCGGAGCGAAGAGCGTCTCGGGTGAGTAGACCAGCAGGGCGTTCGCCGGCTTGGGTCCGACGAAGCGGAAGAACCGGCCGCCGTTGTCGTTGGTGCTGCTGTTGCCCGCCGGATCGGCGCTGACGATCCGACAGAAGTACGTCTCGCCGATGACGAGCTGCGGCAACGCGAGCGCGTGCTGCGCGCGGAAAGACACGTCGCTGACGAGGTTGGTGACCGCGTTGGTCGTGCCGAAGTAGACCCGCGAATCGGCGGGCTCGCCGGTGGTCCAACGCACCGAGGTCCGGCCGAACTCGCTCGCGACGGCGACATCCGAGATCAACGGAGGTCGCGCGTCCACCTTGGCCACGGCCCTCCGTTCGCCGGCCGGCTGCGTATCGACGTACACGACGGTGATCTCGTCGCCGTCGCCGGCCGAGAGCTTGCCGTCGGACGCATCCGCGGCGCCGGTCACGAGGGCGACGCTGTTGGTGAAGGTCCCTCCGTTGCCGGAACGCGCGAGCGTGAGCTGGAAGCCGGCCGTCTCGGTCGTGCTGCCCACCTTCACCGTCGCGGTCGCTTGGCCGGCGAGCTGTGAATCGACCAGCCGGACCGATGCAATCGCCGGCGACCGATAGGCCTCGCGGTCCCATGACACCACACCTTCGCCCGGCAGCGGCAACGCACCGGAGATGACCAGCGCGAAATCCTGTTCCGGCGCGCCGACGGTCTTGTGGTGGACGTCCTGCACGACGTTCTGCGCACGGACCCGGATGATGTACTCGCCGGCGGCGGGGACGCCGATATGGACGGCCTCCACGTTGTTGATCCGGTCGCCGACCGGTGTGCCCGCCGCGGTCTCGCCGTCGGCGAAGGCGTTGCCGCGGAAGACACGGCCATCGGGGCCGACGACCTCGAGGTCGAGATCGTTGACGAGCGCAGGGATCGCCGCCGGAAATCCGGGCACATCGGTGTACACGAGCGTCACCTTGAGTGGTTCGTCCGGACCGACGACCACGCGCTGCTCGGCGCCCTGCCCGGTCGCGAGCCCTGCGCCTTGGTCGGTGAAGCGGTGGCGCCGTGCCGAATCGATCAGGTTCACCAGGTTGATCCGGCCCCAGCCTTCGTCGTTGTTGGGGACCGGTCCGGTGTCGCCGACGACGACCCCGCTGTCGTCGGTCGGGTCGCTCTCCGGGTCGGGGATGACCCCGGTGCCCATGTCGTCGGCCGAATTGATGAGCAGCGCCTTCACCAGCGCGGGCGAAGGCGTCGCCCCGTTGTGGGTGGAGCGGTACCATTGGATGGCGACGGCGCAGGCGCCGCTCGCGTGCGGGCCGGCCTGTGAGGTGCCGCCTTGGTACATGTAGAGGTCGCTGATCGGGCCCCAGGCGTTGTTGTCGTTGGCGAAGACGGACCGGAGCGAAGAGATCCACGTGCCGGGCGCGACGACGTCGGGCTTGATCCGGCCGTCCTCGCACGGTCCGCGGCTGGAGAAATCTGACACGACCTCCTGGCCCGAATCGTAGATGCCGAAGCCGAAGCGGTTGTTGTCGGTCGCTCCGGTGGCGATGACGTTCTTGGCCACAGCCGGGCTGCCGACGGTCTGTCCTCCGGGGCCGGCGTTGCCGTTGCTGAACTCGAGCAC
>JANNAJ010000042.1:0-1677 GCA_031384285.1 Verrucomicrobiota bacterium | reverse complement strand
GGGGCGCCTGCCGGCACCGACCGCTCCTTGCATCTCGCGCGAGGCTCGCGGACTGTCACCGCCCACGCTGATGCGCCGCTTTCTTCCTGTCCTCATGCTCGCCGCCGGAGCCCTGCTCCCGGCGGCAGCGCAAGGTCTCCTGGAGACCGGCCCGTTGGCGCACCGCTTCGGCCTCACGCTCGAGCGCGGCGAACGCCAGGAGATGCTCGGGCCGTTGTTGGCCTGGCAGAAGGGCGAGACCAACTCGAACTCGCTCTGGACCGTCGCGCCGTTCATGTCGCTCTACCGCGAACCGGAGATCGAGCGCACCGAGCTCGACGTCCTGTACCCGCTCTTCAGCTACGACCGCTTCGGCACCGAGTACCGCTGGCATCTCGCGCAGTTCCTCAATTTCCACGGCAGCCTCTCGCTCGACGACGAGGCGAAGCGGCGCCGGAACCTCTTCCCCTTCTTCTTCTCCCAACGCTCGTCCAACCCGACGAACGACTACTGGTCGCTGCTGCCCGTCTACGGGCACTTCCGCAACCATCTCTTCCGCGACGAGGTCCGCTTCGTCGCCGCGCCGCTCTACGTCTGGTCGCGCAAAGGCCAGGTCGAGACCGACAACTATCTCTTCCCGTTCTTCCACCTTCGCCACGGCGGCGGCGTGAGCGGATGGCAACTGCTCCCCTTCCTCGGCCACGAGACCAAGTCCAGCTCCGTCCGCACCAACGCGCTCACCGACGAGCCCGAGGTCCTGCCCGGCCACGACAAGTGGTTCGCCCTCTTCCCGTTCTTCCACCACGAGGACCTCGGGCTCGGAACCGAGAACCCCGAGAAGCGCCGCAGCTTCGTCCTGCTCTATAGCCTCCAGCGATCGCCGGAGCGCGACAACACCACGCTCCTCTGGCCGTTCTTCAGCTACACGGAGGACCGCAAGGAGAAGTTCAAGGAATGGGGGATGCCCTTCCCGTTCATCGGATGGGCCCGCGGCGAAGGGAAGCACGCGGACCGCGTCTGGCCGTTCTGGGGCAAAGCCACCAACGCGTCGATGCAGAGCGATTTCTTCCTCTGGCCGCTCTACACGCATCGCCACGTCCGCACGCCCGAGGTCGAACGCGAGCGCACACGGATCCTCTGGTTCCCGTATTCGCAGACCGTCCTGCGCTCCCCGGTCACCGGTGTCGAGCGCCGGCGCCGCGACCTCTGGCCGCTCTTCAGCTGGAACCGTGATTTCGACGGGAAGGAGCGCCTGCAGGTCCTCGCCATCGCCGAGCCCGTCATCCCCGACAACAAATCGATCGCCCGCAGCTGGTCGCCGCTCTGGTCGCTCTACCGCGCGGAGAAGGATCCGAAGACCGGTGCCTCCAGCCGGTCGCTCCTGTGGAACCTCTGGCGGCGCGACGCGACGAAGGACGCCGTCCGCACCTCGTCCTTCTTCGGTGTCGTCCGCACCCGCCGCACCGCGGACGGCACGAGCTGGCGCTATTTCTGGCGACCGTTCGCCGACGAGCCGAAGCCGGTCGCCGTCCCGACCGCCTTCGCCGCGCCGGCGACCGGCGCGCACCGCGGCGATCTTTTCGGGCCGCGCCCGGCGCGCACCGCGGCGGCAGGACAGGTCGCGGCGCGCTGACCCACGCCCATGGCGCTCTTCCTCAAAGGATGCGTGCTCGGGTTGTCCATCGCCGCTCCCGTCGG
>JANNAJ010000037.1:0-1906 GCA_031384285.1 Verrucomicrobiota bacterium | reverse complement strand
CCCGCCCAGCAAGGTCGAACGCATCAGCTACAGCGAGTCCAAGATGTTCGTCGACCTCACCAAGGCGGACCTCGAGCGGACCAAGGAGCACGCGGTCGCCCGAGCGGCCTGATCCAACGGCCGTCGGGACGGATCCGCGGAGCGGATCCGTTCCGACGGCCGAAGCCTCTTGCCACCGGGACATCCCCTGCCCATGCAGAACACATCCTCCGACGACCAAGGCGTGCCCGGTCCGGCGACGCGGGACATGGTGCATCGCCGCACGCACGAGATGGCGGTCAGCGCCGGCCGTTCGCGGACGCAGATCACCCACTCCGACTATCTCCGGGCGCGGCGCGAGCTGACCGGCGAATCCGATTTCTCCCGCCAGGACTCGGTGCTCGACGGCGCGGTGCGGTGACATCGGTCGCCTGCCCGAGGGCGCGGGAAAGTCGTTGCCGTCCTCCATCCGTCCCGGTCGGCGATATACGGGTTTCACCCCATACCCGCCGGCGGCGGGACCGGGCGACGCTCGACGGTTGCCTATGCCGTGCCGACGAGGCGGGCCGGCCGAACAAAACGATCGCATCGCAACGCCCGTTGTCATCCTATGACAGCTATGGATGAAAAGGCATCGCGCACGGTTCCAAGGACCATGAAACGCCCATCGAAAACGGCGCCCCGGCCCAAGCGGGTCGCCGCGCCCGCGGCCGTGGCTGCCCCGGGTTCCGTGGCCGTCGTCGGTATCGGCGCCTCGGCAGGCGGCCTGGAGGCGTTGGAGCAGTTCCTCGCGCACTTCCCGCCGCAGAGCGGGCTGGCCATCGTCATCGTCACCCACCTGGACCCCACGCACAAAGGCATCATGCCCGAGCTGCTCCAACGGGCCACCGCGATGGAGGTCCTGCAGGTGAAGGACCGCGCGCGCGTGCGCGCCGGTTGCGTGTATGTGATCCCGCCCGACAAGGACCTGTCGTTGCTCCACGGCGTGCTCCACCTGATGCCCCAGGCCGCCCCTCGCGGCCTCCGGCTGCCGATCGATTCCTTCTTCCGCTCGCTGGCGCAGGACCAGCAGGAGCGCAGCATCGGCGTGATCCTCTCCGGGATGGGCTCCGACGGCACGCTGGGCCTGCGGGCCATCAAGGAGAAGGCGGGCGTCGCGCTGGTGCAGGCGCCGGCGAGCGCGAAGTTCGACGGCATGCCGCGCAGCGCGATCGATGCCGGGCTGGCCGACATCGTCGCGCCCGCGGACGAGTTGCCGGGCAAGATCATCGCCTACCTCCAGCGCACCCCGCTCCTCACCGAGGCCGACGACGTCCTGCCCGACAAGTCGCAGAGCGCTTTGGAGAAGGCGGTCATCCTGCTGCGCGCCCACACCGGCCATGACTTCTCGCTCTACAAGCAGAACACGCTCTACCGCCGGATCGAGCGCCGCATGGGCATCCATCAGATCGGCGCGATGGCCGGCTACGTCCGCTACCTGCAGGAGAACCCGCAGGAGCTGGACCTGCTCTTCAAAGAGCTGCTCATCGGCGTGACGAACTTCTTCCGCGACCCGGCCGCGTGGGAACAGCTGCGCACCGAGGCGATCCCGGCGCTCTTGGCGGAGCGTCCGCCCGACCACAGCCTGCGGGCGTGGGTGCCCGGCTGCTCCACCGGCGAGGAGGCCTATTCCTTGGCGATGGCCTTCAAGGAGGCCGCCGAGCAGGTCAAGCCCAAGGGAGATCTCTCGCTGCAGATCTTCGCCACCGACCTGGACCGCGACGCCATCGACAAGGCGCGCCACGGCTTCTTCCCGGAGAACATCGCCGCCGATGTCCCGGAAGAGCGGCTGAAGCGGTTCTTCGCCAAGGAAGATCGCGGCTACCGGGTGCGCAAGGAGATCCGCGAGATGGTGATCTTCGCGCCGCAGGACCTCCTCCTCGACCCG
>JANNAJ010000006.1:0-7966 GCA_031384285.1 Verrucomicrobiota bacterium | reverse complement strand
ACCGGCGCTAAGGGTCCCGGAGTGTCATCGGGTGTCGCGGAGGGGAAAAGTCGGGGCGTCGAGCAAACCCCTGTCGTTGTTGGCGAAAGTCGCGGTCTGTCGCGAACTGACGTAAAAGGTCAGGGAACGGAAATGGCTCCAGAGGTAGGACTTGAACCTACAACCACACGGTTAACAGCCGCGTGCTCTACCATTGAGCTACTCTGGAACTCGGCAACGGGCGCGCAACGTAGCGGTGCGTTTTCGGAACCGTCAAAAGGTTTTTTGTTTTTCTCGGTGCTCAGGCCTCACGCCATCGCTGCGCGATCGGGATCCGACGCCCGACACCGAACGCTTTCGTCGTCACCTTGAGCCCGGGAGCGGCCTGCCGGCGCTTGTATTCCGCGCCGTCGATGAGGCGGACCACACGCCGGACAGCGGCCTCGCCGTGGCCGTCCGCGATGAGCTGAACGGCGGACCGCGACCGCACCACGTAGCCTTCCAGGATCGCGTCGAGCACTTCGTACGGAGGCAGGCTGTCCTGATCGGTCTGGTCCGGCCGCAACTCCGCGCTGGGCGCCTTGGTGATGCTGGCCGAAGGGATGACCTCGCGGTGGCGGTTGATCCATCGCGCGAGCCGGTAGACCATCGTCTTGGGCACGTCGCTGATGACGGCGAGGCCTCCGCACATGTCGCCGTAGAGCGTGCAGTAGCCGACGGCCAGCTCGCTCTTGTTGCCGGTGGTCAGGAGCAGCGAGCCGAACTTGTTCGACATGGCCATCAGCACCACGCCGCGGAGACGGGCCTGGAGGTTCTCCTCGGTGGTGTCCTCCGCGCGGCCGGCGAAGAGCGGCGCGAGCTGCTGCTTCACCGCCGCGAAGGGCGCTTGGATGGGGACGACATCGTAGGCGATGCCCAGGTTGTCGGCGAGGGCCCGGGCGTCGTCGAGGCTGCCCTCCGAGCTGAACTCCGAGGGGAGCGCGAGGCCGCGCACGTTCTCCTTGCCCAACGCCTCCGTCGCGAGCACCGCGACCACGGCGGAATCGATGCCTCCGCTGAGGCCGAGCACCGCGGTGCGGAAACCGCATTTGTGCAGGTAATCGCGGGTGCCGAGAACGAGCGCGCGAAAGAGCAGTTCCTCGTCGGCATAGGACCGCGGGGCGGCGCCACCGTGCATGTCGGTCTCGATGACGCGGAAGTCTTCCGTGAACGCCTCGGCCTGCGCGATCAGGCGTCCTTCGGCGTCGACCACCAGGCTCTGCCCGTCGAAGACCAGTTCATCGTTCCCACCGACGAGGTTGCAGTAGACCACCGGTCGCCCGATCTTAGCTGCCAGGCTGGAAAGCATCGCATGACGCGTCTTCTCCTTGCCGAGATGCCACGGCGACGCGGAGAGGTTGAGGATGACCTCGGCCCCGGCGCCGGCGAGGGCGACGGCGGGGTTCGGCCGGTAACGTCGTTCCGGCCAGAAATCTTCGTCGTTCCAGACGTCCTCGCAGATGGTGATACCCAGCTTGCGACCGCGGAAAGCGACCGGCGTGTTGTCCGTCGCGGGCTCGAACCAGCGGTCCTCGTCGAAGACGTCGTAGGTCGGGAGCAACGTCTTGTCGCGCGTGGCGACGACCTTGCCGTCGGCGAGCAGCGCGGCGGAGTTGGTGAGGCCCCGACCGGGCCGGCGGGCGCTCTCCCCGACGAAGCCGACGAGCAGACCCACCTCGCCGGTGACCGCGGCGACGCGTCGTAGCGCGGCCAGGTTGGCCTCGACGAAGGCCGGCTTGAGCAGGAGGTCCCGCGGCGGATATCCGACGAGGGAGAGCTCGGGGCAAAGGACGAGGTCGGCGCGGGCTTCGACGCCGCGGCGGTAGGCGGCCAGTATCTTGGCCTCGTTGCCGGCCAGGTCGCCGACGACGGTGTCGATCTGCGCGAGGGCGATGCGCATGGGGTCTCGTTGGTTCAGCGCAGCACGGCCTTGGGGCCGAAGACTTCCCGGAGCGAGCCGCGTTCGGCGCGGATCGGGGTACCCGGCCCGACGCCATGGCGGGTGAACCAATCCGGTGCCGTCTCCAGCACGAACTGGATGTCGTCGGAAGCGGAGGGCACGGGCGTGGCCTCCTGTTTCTTGAGCTGCACGATCTCCTTCACGACACCCTCCGTGTCGATGTAGGCCGCGGCGATGTCGAAGCTCACGTTCTTCATGTAGAACGACCGCCGGTCGCCGCCGCCGAAGACGAAGAGCATCGCTTCTTCCGGCCCGACTCCGTCGCGGTGCATCATCCCGGTCGCCACTTGGGCCAGCGTGGTGCAGACGTAGGCACGGACCTCGGCGGGGCCGATGTAGAGCGTGCTGGTCGGCTCCTTGGGCAGCGCGTGGTCGAGGTGGTAGACCGGTTCGGCGCTGGCGGAGGCGGCGCTGGCCGTCGCGGTCGGAGCGGCGGCAGGACGGTTCCCCGCCGCGAGGGAAGGGGACGAAGGGCCGGTCGAAGCCGTCTTCTCGCAGCCGGCGGCGAACACCGCGCCGAGAAGCAACCCAAGGAAACAAAGCGGACGCATGGGTCGAGCGTGCGAGACGGAGTCAGGGAAGGCAACTGTGCGGCTTCTTGTACGACCTTTTGCGAAGGCCTCGGAGCGACCGTCCAGGGGACGGAGCGCAGATCCGCGCGGCCCCAGGTTGGCGGTCCTTCCTGTCCGCCCCACGCCACCCGTGTCCATCGCCCGGCCTCGCCGTCCCGGGGCGGCGGATCCGTCGCAGGTTCCACGATCCGTGCGACGAGAGGCCGCCGCTTCCAACTCGTCCCCGCGCGGCTTGCCTCGGCGACGGCGCTTGCGCACGGTCCGCCCGATGCCGTCGCCGTCCCCGGAACCTCCAGCCGATGATGCGGTCATCGCCCGGGCTTTGCGGCGTTCGCTGGCGGTGCTGCTGGTGATGGCGGTCTCGGCAGGAGCGGTCGTCCTCGGGATCACGCGGCGTCCGGCCCCGGCCGCTCCGAAGCAGACCGCGCTGGCCGCACCGTTGCCGGCCGCTGCTCCGGTGCCGGTGCCGACCGTGAAGTTCACCGATGTCACCGTCGCGGCGGGGATCACCTTCCGGCACAGCAACGGGGCGCGCGGCGAGAAGCTGTTGCCGGAGACGATGGGCGGCGGCGTGGCGTGGATCGACTTCGATGCCGACGGCGATCCGGACCTGCTCTTCATCAACTCGACGTTCTGGCCCGACGACCCGCGGCGCGCGGAGGGACGACCGACGCCCACGCTTTCGTTGTGGCGCAATGACACCCCGCGGGGCGATGCGCCGAAGTTCACGGATGTCACCGCCGGCTCGGGCCTGGACGTGGAGATCTACGGCATGGGAGCGGCCTGCGGCGACTTCGACAACGATGGGCTCGTGGACATCTTCGTCACCGCGGTCGGCACCGACCGGCTCTTCCGCAACCTGGGCGGCGGGAAGTTCGCCGACGTCACGGTCGCGGCCGGCGTGGGCGGTCCACCGGAGGCGTGGAGCACGGCGGCGGCCTGGCTGGACGTCGACAACGACGGCGACCTCGACCTCTTCGTCGCTGGCTACGTCCGTTGGTCCCCCGGGCTCGACCGCGAGGTGAACAACCAGTTGGTCGGTGTCGGACGGGCCTACGGGCGGCCGTGGAACTTCCCCGGCGCCCTGCCGCGCCTCTACCGCAACGACGGGGCGGGGCGGTTCACCGATGTCTCCGCCGCGAGCGGCCTCCAGGTCAGGAACCCGGCGACCGGATTGCCCATGGCCAAGACGCTCGCCGTCGCTCCCATCGACCTGAACCAGGACGGCTTCATGGACCTCGTCGTCGCCAACGACACGGTGCAGAACTTCGTCTTCACCAACCGCCACGACGGCACCTTCGCCGAGGTCGGGCGCGAGAGCGGCATCGCTTTCGACCCCTACGGACAAGCGCGTGGGGCGATGGGGATCGACGCCGCGCGCTTCCGCAACGATGAGGCGCTCGGCATCGCCATCGGCAACTTCGCGAACGAGATGAACGCGCTCTACGTCTCGCGTCCCGCGGTGCGTGATCAGCTGCTCTTCACCGACGAGGCCATCACCGAGGGGCTGGGACCCGCGAGCCGGCAGCTCTTGAAGTTCGGGCTCTTCTTCTTCGATTACGATCTCGACGGTCGGCTCGACGTGCTCACGGCCGACGGGCATCTCGAGGAAGAGGTGGAGAAGATCCAAGCCGGCGTGCGCTATCGTCAGCCGGCGCAGCTCTTCTGGAACGCCGGCGGCGCGACCGGCGCGACCTTCGTCCCGGTGGATGCGGCGCATGCCGGCGCCGACCTCTTCCAACCGCTTGTCGGACGCGGAAGCGCCTACGCGGACTTCGACGGCGACGGTGATCCGGACGTCGTCATCACCCAGATCGGCGGACCGCCGGTGCTCCTCCGCAACGACCAGCATCTGTCGCACCACTGGATCCGCCTGAAACTGATCGGACGGCGAGCCAACCACGACGCGATCGGGGCCTGGGCAACGGTGAAGGCCGACGGGAAGACGATGGCGCGCCAAGTCATGCCGACGCGCAGCTATCTTTCGCAGAGCGAGCTCGTGCTCACTTTCGGTCTCGGTGATTCGACCCGGGTGGACGAGGTCTCGGTGTCGTGGCCCGGCGGACGGACGCACAAGGTGTCCGGCGTCGCGATCGACAAGGTCACCGAAGTGCGCGAGCCGTGAGCCCATCCTTCCGGGACGGGCCATCGGCAGGTCTTCACCGGATCGTCACCCTCGTCGCCGATCCAAAGGCTGGCCAATCGTGCGGGATTCCGGGAGCTTCCTCCCATATGTCTTGGCTCTCGGGGTCCCTGTCGCGCGTCGGTGGTGCGCTGCGTTCGTTGGCAGCGGTCGGTGTGGTCGTCGTGGCCGGCTCGTCGGCGATGGCGGCCGATGCGCCGGCCATCGGCCGACGGGTCGTGCTGGTGGTGTTCGACGGCATGCGGCCGGACTTCATCACCCCGCAATACGCGCCGAACCTCTACTCGCTGGCGACGAACGGCGTGTTCTTCCGGAAGCATCACCCGGTCTTCGTGAGCACCACCATCGTCAACGGCACCGCGCTCGCCACCGGCACCCATCCGGGCCGCAGCGGCATCCTCGCGAACAGCGATTTCCGGCCCGCGCTGAACTCGCAGACCGCGGTCGCCTCCGAGGTGCTGGACACCGTCCGACGCGGCGACCAGCTCTCGGGCGGCCGGTACATCGCCGCCGACACCGTGGCCGAACTGGTCCAGGACGCGGGTTTCCACACCTACATGGCCGGCACGAAGGGCGTGTCGCTGATGCACGACCGTTCGCCGCGGCGGACCGACACCGCGGCGCACAGCAACTCGGTGACGCTCTTCCGCGGGTTGACGCTCCCGCGGGCGGCGCTCGCTCCGTTGACCAAGCTCAACGACGACAAGGTCTTCCCCGACACCTTCACCTCCCCGAACGCCGCTTCGGACGGATGGACCACCAAGGCGCTTGTCCACGGCCTGTGGAAAAGGGGCATCCCGAAGTATTCGCTGCTGTGGCTGAGCGATCCGGACATCACGCAGCACGCGAAAGGCGTCGGCGCACCGGAATCGCTCGCGGCGATCGCGGAGAGCGACAAGAACCTCGGTGAGGTGGTCAAGGTGCTGAAGGAGAAGGGCGTCTTCGACGACACCGACATCATGGTCGTCTCCGACCACGGTTTCTCCAGCACCGTCCGCAGCGCGGACATCGCCGACGCGCTCAAGAAACGCGGCCTGAGCGCGCAGAACAGCTTCAACAACCCCGAACCGGGCGACGTGGTGGTCACCGGTCTGGGGGGCGCCGCGCTGATCCACGTCCTCGACCATCGGGAAGATATCTTGGCCAAGACCGTCGAGACGCTCCAGACATCGGATTTCACCGGCGTGATCTTCTCTCGCGTGCCGCGCGAAGGAACGTTCCCGCTCTCGGCCGTCCACTATCCAGGTGGCACGAACGCGCCCGACTTCGTCGTCTCGATGCGCTGGATGCCGGACCGCGCCGAATCCGGTGCGCCGGGGCTCATCATCGCCACCGGCGGCGGCAAGGGCACCGGCACCCACGGTTCGCTCAGCCGGTACGACATGAACAACACGCTCGTCGCCTCTGGCCCGGGATTCCGCCGCGGTTTCGTGTCCGAGACACCGAGCGGCAACATCGACGTGGCGCCGACCATCCTCCATCTGCTCGGCATCAAGTCGCGTGAACCGATGGACGGTCGCGTCCTCCGCGAGGCCCTTGCCGGCCACGAAGGACCGGGGCCGGAGGCGAAGCAGAGCAAGCTCGAGGCCGGCCGGAAGATCGGGTTCCTGCGTTGGGACCAATACCTCAAGATCTCCGAGGTCGGCGGCTCGACCTACTACGACGAAGGCAACGGCGAGCTGAAGGTCGAGTAGCGAGCGGTGGCGGGACGGAAGGGGCGACGGGGAACGCGGCCTTCGCCACAGCGAAAGGTTCTTCGGGGCCAAGCGACCTCGGCGGTCCGTCCGCTGAACTTCCGCTTGCCACCGGACGCGCCTTCCCCAACCTCCGCGCGCTTTCGTTTATGAACTACCAGATCGCGCGCCGCGCTGCCTCGTTGTCCCCGTCGCTCACCCTTGCCATCGATTCCAAGGCCAAGGCCATGAAGGCCGCCGGCGAGGATGTCGTGGGCTTCGGCGCGGGCGAGCCGGACTTCGACACGCCCGACCACATCAAGATGGCCGCCATCAAAGGGCTGGCCGACGGCTTCACCAAGTACACCCCGAGCAGCGGCATCCCGGAACTGCGCCAGGCGATCGCCGACAAGTTCCAGCGCGAGAACGGGCTGACCTACAAGCCGTCGCAGGTCATCGTGAGCAACGGCGGCAAGCACTCGTGCTTCAACGTCATCCTCGCGACCTGCCAAGAAGGCGATGAGGTCATCATCCCGGCGCCGTACTGGCTCAGCTACCCCGAGATGGTGAAGCTCGCCTCGGCCGTGCCGGTGATCCTGGAGACGACGGACAAGACCGAGTTCAAGGTCACCCCCGCGCAGCTCCGGGCCGCGATCACGCCGCGCACGCGCGTCTTCATCCTCAACTCGCCGAGCAACCCCACCGGCAGCGTCTACACGCCGGACGAGATCAAGGCCCTTGGCGACATCTGCGTCGAAAAGGGCGTGCTCATCATGAGCGACGAGATCTACGAGCATCTCACATACGACGGAGCCGTGGTGAAGAGCGTCGCGAGCTTCAGCCAGGCGCACTACGACCACACGATCATCGTCCACGGCTTCGCCAAGGCCTGGAGCATGACCGGTTGGCGCCTCGGGTTCCTCGCCGCACCGGAGCCCATCGCGAAGGCCATCGACGCCCTCCAGTCGCACAGCACCAGCAACCCGACCAGCTTCGCGCAGAAGGGCGGGGTCGCGGCGCTCAACGGCTCGCAGGATCATCTTCCCAAGTGGCTGGCCGAATACGCCAAACGCCGCACCCGGGCGTGGCAGATGTTGAACGCCATCCCCGGCGTCACCTGCGTGAACAGCAAGGGCGCGTTCTACCTCTTTCCGAACATTTCCGGCACCGGCCTCAAGTCGGCCGATTTCTGTGCGCGTCTGCTGGAGCAGGAAAAGGTCGCCGCCGTCCCGGGCATCGCCTTCGGCGCGGACGACTACATCCGCATCAGCTACGCCACCGGCCTCGCCAACATCGAGAAAGGCTTGGAGCGCATGGACCGCTTCGTGCGCGGGCTGAGGAAGTGATATCTCCGGGTGTCGTGCTGGAGAACAATGCCGTGCGCCGCTGCACCCGCTGAGTCTCTTTCTTTGGTTTCCTGGCCGGTCTTCGTGCCTCGCGCGAAGGCCTCCTCCGCCCTTTCCTGAGCCGTTGGAGGGTCCGGTCCCACGATCCTGGCGGTCGCTATCCGACGGCGACCGGCATGGAGTCTTCCGGGGCGTTCCGCGAAAAACGTTTCAAAGGTTGTCCAAATCTCGGCGGTGGACGGAAGTAGGGCTAC
>JANNAJ010000769.1:0-6546 GCA_031384285.1 Verrucomicrobiota bacterium | reverse complement strand
CGCACCCCCCGGCGGCACCGGCGGGAAGACGGTTCGGCGTGGGTGCGGTGACGGATCGCCATTGGGGTTTTTGTTGGGTTTTTTGGGTTTGGCGGGCATCGCAAGATCCCCGCTTTTCTTTTTCAGCCGGCCCGTCCGGCGGCCCCGGAGCACCGCTTCTGGCCGGAAAATGCCCTTTGACTCGACCTAGCAGGCCGCTAGCCTCGCCCGCCTTTGGAATCAGGTATCCGACTATGGCCAAGCTTTCCGTCCGCGACCTCGAACTGACCGGCAGACGCGTGCTTCTCCGCGTGGATTACAACGTCCCCATGGAGGAGAAGAACGGGGCGATGGTCATCAACGACACGACCCGGATCAAGGAGACGCTCCCGACGCTCGAACTGCTCCGCGCCAAGGGGGCCCGCGTCGTCCTCGCCGCCCATCTCGGCCGGCCGGACGGCAAGCGCGAACCCTCGATGAGCCTCGCCCCCGTCGCCGCCAAGCTCGGCGAGATGCTCGGCCGCCCGGTCGCGTTCGTCGACGAGACCGTCGGCGACAAAGCCGAGGCCGCCGTCGCCGCGCTCGCGGACGGCGGGATCCTGCTGCTCGAGAACGTCCGCTTCCACGCCGAGGAAGAGGCCAACGACCCCGCCTTCGCCGCCCGTCTTGCCCGCCTTGCCGACGTGTACGCCAACGACGCCTTCGGCGCCGCGCACCGCGCCCACGCCTCGACCAGCGGCGCTGCGCAGGCCATCCGCGCCAAAGGCGGTCCCTGCGCCGCCGGCTTGCTGATGGAGCGCGAGCTCAAGTTCCTCGGTGACGAGCTCGACAACCCCGCCCGCCCGTTCGTCGTCATCCTCGGCGGCGCCAAGGTCTCCGACAAGATCAAGGTCATCGACCGCCTGCTCGACAAGGCCGACACCGTCCTCATCGGCGGCGCCATGGCCTACACCTTCAAGCTCGCCCACGGCGGCAAGACCGGTAAGAGCCTCGTCGAGAAGGACCACACCGGCACCGCGCTGGCCGCCGAGGCCAAGGCCGCCAAGAAGGGCGTGAAGTTCCTGCTGCCGACCGACACCGTGATCGCGGACCTCAAGGACACCGGCAAGCTGAACAAGAAAGGCCGCCCGGTCTTCGAGTTCGTCAACCCGCGCGTCAACGTCGGCGACATCCCCGACGATTGCGAAGGCTTCGACATCGGGCCCGAGACGGCCAAGGCCTACGCCGCCGTCATCGCCGGCGCCGGCACCATCCTTTGGAACGGCCCCATGGGCATGTTCGAGGACCCGCGGTTCGCCACCGGCACCAACGCGGTCGCCCAAGCGGTCGTGGCCGCGACGCAGGACAGCGGCGCGAAATCGATCATCGGCGGCGGTGACAGCGTGAAGGCCGTCAACAAGGCCGGTCTCGGCGACAAGGTCACCTTCGCCAGCACCGGCGGCGGCGCCAGCCTCGAGTTCCTCGAGGGCATCCCCTTGCCGGGCGTGCTCGCGCTGGACGACAAGTGAACCGACGGCCAGGGCCAACCGATTCTCCCCATCATGGACAAAGAGCGAAAACTCATCATCGCCGGTAACTGGAAGAGCAACAAGACGGTCGCCGAGGGTCTTTCCCTCGTGAACGACCTCAAACGCGAGCTCGCCGCGGTCAAGGAGGTCGACATCGTGGTCGCCCCGCCTTTCACCGCGCTCGAGAGCGTCTCCAAGGCGATCATCGATTCGAACATCCGCCTCGGCGCGCAGAACCTCAGCGCGGACGGCTACGGCGCGTTCACCGGCGAGATCCCCGCCGGCATGCTCAAGGAGTTCTCCGTCGGCTACGTCATCCTCGGCCATAGCGAGCGCCGGCAGTTCCAGAAGGAATCCGATGCCCTCGTCGCCAAGAAGGCCGCCGCCGCCCACGCCGCCAACCTCGTCCCCATCGTCTGCGTCGGCGAGACCCTCGCCGAGCGCGAGGCCGGCATCACCGAGCAGATCGTCGAAGGCCAGGTCGGCGGCTCCCTCGCCGGCCTCTCCGCCGAGCAGGTCGAGCGCACGGTGCTCGCCTACGAGCCGGTCTGGGCCATCGGCACCGGCAAGACCGCCACCAGCGCCCAGGCGCAAGAGGTCCATGCCTTCATCCGCAAGGTCCTGACCACGCTGCACGGCGAGGTCGTCGCCAAGCGCGTCCGTATCCAGTACGGCGGCAGCGTCAAGGCGAACAACGCCCGCGAGTTGCTCGGCCAGCCCGACATCGACGGCGCGCTGGTCGGTGGCGCCAGCCTCGAGGTCCGCAGCTTCGCGGACATCATCAAGAACTCCATCTGAACCGCTTTCCCATCCTATGAGCCTCCTGATCGGTCTCCTGAGCTTCGCGCTCTTCCTCGTCTGCCTGTTCCTCTGCCTGCTCGTCCTCGTCCAGCTGCCCAAGAAAGAGGCGGGCATGGGCCAGGCGTTCGGCGGCGGCACCACCGACGCCCTCTTCGGCGCGGGCGCCGGCAACGCGCTGACCAACCTGACGAAATACGCTGCCGGCGCCTTCCTGGTGCTCTCGCTCACGGTCTCCGTGCTCGGCTCACAGGCCGGCAAGAGCAAGACCAAGGGCATCCGCGAGGAGCTCGGCAAGGCGACCGCCTCAGCCCCGGCCGCGAACGCGCTCGGCACCGCCGTCACCAACGCGGTCAAGACGGCGACCAACGCCGTTGCGCCCGCCAAATAACGTCCCAAGCTCCCGGCCATGCCGGTGCCGACGAACGCCCTCGGAGAATCCCCGGGGGCGTCTTTGTTTCCATCCGTCGCGCGGCGCGGCGCGGCGGTGGGTGAGCAGGGCAGAACGGAAGCAGGGGAGGAAGGGACCTCCGTCCTGTTTCCTCCTCGGCCCCCTTCTTCCCTTTCTCTCCTGCTCTCCTTCCTCGTCGCCTGGGTCCTGTTGTCGGCGACCGGCTGTTCCCGCGGACCGGACGCGGACCTCACGGTCCTCAACGGCCCGGATCCCGGTTCGCTGGACCCACTGCTGGTCAGCGGTATCGAGGAGCTCCGGGCGGTGCTGCCGTTGTTCGAGGGATTGGCCCGTCCGGATCCCGTCACCAGCCAGGCGATCCCTGCTTTGGCGACCCGCTGGGATGTCTCGGCCGACCGGCGGCGCTACACCTTCCACCTCCGCACCAACGCCGTCTGGTCCACCGGCGGACCGATCACCTCGGTCGATGTCCTGTACTCGTGGCGCCGTGTGCTGGAACCGACCAACGCCTGCCAGTACGCCACCCTGCTCGACCCGGTCCGCGGCGCTACGGATTTCCTTACCGGCAAGACGAAGGACTTCGCATCGGTCGGCATCCGCGCGCCGGACGCCGCCACCTTCGAGGTCGAGCTGGAACATCCGTGCGCGTGGTTCCTCGACCTTTGCGCGTTCCAGACGCTCGCGGTCGTCCCGCGCGCGGCCATCGAACGTCACGGCGACCGATGGGTGATGTTGCATCCGCCCTTCAGCGGTCCGTACGAGCTGGAGTCGTGGCGGTTGAACGACCGCATCCGTCTCCGTCGGAACGAGCGCCATTGGGATGCCGCGAACACGCCCAGCCGCATCGTCGACCTCCTCGCCGTCTCCTCGCCCGCCACCGCGCTGAACCTGTATCTCGACCACCGGATCGACGTGATCCTCGACAAGCCGTTGATCCCTGCCGAGCTGCTGCCCGAGATGGCCAAGCGCCCCGACTACCACACGTTCCCGATGCTCGGGAGCTACTTCGTGCGGCTCAACGTCACCCGGCCCGCGCTCGCCGATCCGCGCGTCCGCCGCGCCCTGGCGCTCACCGTGGACAAGCGCCGGCTCGTGCACCGGATCGCCTCCGCCTGCGAACCCGCCGACCACATCGTCCCCACCGCGACGACGAACTACCTCCGCGGTCCGGGCCAGACGCTCGATCCGGTGCAGGCGCGACGGCTGATGACCGAGGCCGGCTTCCCCGGCGGCAAAGGGTTCCCGAAACTGGTCTATCTCTGCGACAGCTCCGGTGGCGGAGGAGCGCGGCTGCACGAACGCGTCGCGGTCGAGCTCCAGGCGGCATGGCGGCAAGAGCTCGGCATCGAGGTCGAGATCCGCCAGGTCGAGAAACAGGTCTACCTCCGCGCGCAGCGGACGCTCGACTACGACCTCAGCCGCAGCAGCTGGATCGGCGACTACAACGACCCGGACACCTTCCTCAACCTGTTCACGTCCGTGAACGGGAACAACCGCACCGGCTGGAAGGATGCCCGCTACGACGCGCTGCTGGAGGCCGCGTCCCGCGAGCCCGACATGGCCCGGCGAGCCGTGCTGCTCCGCGACGCCGAGACGATGCTGGTGCGCGACGCGGTGCCGGTGATCCCGCTCTGGTTCGAGGCCGGGTTCACGCTGCATGATCCGGCCCGGGTCGAGGGCGTTCACGGCAACGTGCTCGATCTCCATCCGTTCAACGCCATGCGCCGGACCGCGGCCGGGCGCCGTTGACGAGCCATGTACTTCCTCAGGCGCATCCTCTTCTTCGTCCCGCTGCTGCTGGTGATCAGCATGCTGTCGTTCGGGCTGCTGCGGCTCGCGCCCGGCGGACCGTTCGACCGGGAGCGCGCACCCGCCTCCGCGGAGATCGAGCGCCAGCTCCGCGCGCGGTACCATCTGGACGAACCGGTCCCCGTCCAATACGTGCGCTGGCTGGGCGACGCGCTGCGCGGCGACCTCGGCCTCTCGCTGAAGTACCGCAACCACAGCGTCGCCGACATCATCCTCCAAGGGTTGCCGGTGTCGCTCGCGCTCGGCCTGCTCGGCTTCGGCTTCGCCATCGGCGTCGGCGTGCCGGTCGGCTTCTTCACGGCGATGCGGAGCGGCGGCTGGGCGGACTGGGGCGGAAGCTTCCTCGTGCTGGTCGGCATCTGCGTGCCCGGGTTCGTGGTCGGACCGCTGCTGGTGATGGTCTTCGCGCTGGAGCTGCGCTGGTTCCCGGCGGCGCTCTGGGGTTCGCCGATGCAGGCGGTGCTGCCGATGGTCGCGCTCGGGCTCTATTTCGCCGGACGCGTCGCGCGGCTGATGCGCGAAGGCATGGCGCAGACGTTGCGGAGCGAGTTCATCCGCACCGCGCGCGCGAAGGGGCTCGGCGAGCCCGCGATCCTGATGCGCCACGCGTTCCGTTTGGCCGTGATGCCGGTGGTCTCGTACAGCGGACCGATGCTGGCGGACCTGCTGACGGGTTCCTTTGTGGTCGAGAGCATCTTCCAGATCCCGGGCATCGGCGTGTTCATCGTGGATTCCTCGCGCAGCCGCGACTACCCGCTGGTCATCGGCCTGGTGCTGCTCTACGCGGTGCTGTTGCTCGTCCTCAACCTCGCCGTGGACCTCGCCTACGGCCTGCTCGACCCGAGGGTGGAACATGAGTGAACCAGCACCCGCCCTCACGCCCGACCAGCGCGCCTGGCTCCGCTTCCGTAGGAACAGACCGGCCGTGGTCTCCGCGGCGTTCCTGCTGCTGATGGTCGTGTTGGCGCTGTTGGTGCCGGCGGTCAGCCCGCATGCGGCGGACCACGGATCGGATGCCCAGTTCGCCGCGCCCGGTGCCTCCTATTGGTTCGGCACGGATGTCCACGGACGCGACCTGTTCACGCGCGTCTTCGCCGGGGCGCGGATCTCGCTGCTGGTCGGCGCGGTCGGCGCCGGGGTGAGCCTCGTCATCGGTGTGGCGTGGGGGATGGTCGCGGGATATGTCGGCGGGCGCACCGATGGTGCGATGATGCGCGCGGTGGACGTGCTCTACTCGCTGCCGAGCATCATCTTCGTGATCGTGCTCATCACGACGCTCGAAGGTCCGGTGCGGCGGGCCGTGACCGCGGTGTCGCCGGCGCTGGAGCCTTCCGCGCGGATGTTGCTGCTCTTCGCCGGGCTCGGCGCGGTGTCATGGCTCACGATGGCGCGGATCGTCCGCGGCCAGGTGTTGTCGCTGCGCACGCGGCCGTTCGTGCTGGCGAGCCGGGCGCTCGGCGCGGGCCACGTCCGGATCCTGGTCCGGCACATCTTCCCCAACGTGCTGGGCATCGTGATCGTGTACCTGACGCTCACGGTCCCGGGCGTGGTGCTGTACGAGAGCTTCCTGAGCTACCTAGGGCTGGGGATCCAGCCGCCGCAGGCGAGTCTCGGCACGCTCATCGCTGAGGGCGCGGCGCAAATCAACCCGGTCCGCGTGTACTGGTGGCTGGTGGCGTGCCCGGGGACGTTGCTCGCGCTCATGCTGCTGGCCTTGAACCTCGTCGGCGACGGCCTCCGCGAGGCGCTCGATCCGCGCGGCGAGGCGTAGCACGCGTAGCGCCCGGCTTGCCTTCGGCGCGGTCCGCGGCTTTCCTCCGGGACGGTTGCACGCGTGGCGAAATGGCAGACGCGCCAGACTTAGGATCTGGTTCCGCAAGGAGTGGAGGTTCAAGTCCTCTCGCGTGCACCAACATCCGGACCTCCGGATCCCGGGCCATCCGGGACCGCTCCGTACCACCAACTCCTCGGACGGAACGGCGTCGCTTTCCACCCGCTGGGTCCGCGCGTCGGCGGCCGGGCGTCCTTCGCCGTGATTTC
>JANNAJ010000752.1:0-8212 GCA_031384285.1 Verrucomicrobiota bacterium | reverse complement strand
CTCAAAAGGCCCTGTTCGGGTAACACCGAATGGCAGATGCGCGGCTTTCCATTCTAAGTTGCATCTCAAGGGAGATATTGCCTCTCCCGAACGAAACCAGAACATGAAACGACATTTCCAGATCATCACGAGCGCCGCCGCCGCTTCAGCCCTCACGTTCGCGGCCCTCGCCGAGGACCGGCCGGAGCACAAGACCACGGACCGGTCGGACCGCAACCGTGAGGGCATGCCCCACGTGCGGCGAGCGGACCGGCTCTACGGGGCGGACAAGACCAGCGACCTCGTCGGCTTGACCGTAAAAAACTACCGGGGCGAGAAGCTCGGCAAGGTGGAAGACCTGGCCGTCGATGTGGAGTCCGGGCGTATCGTCCAAGTCATCCTGTCCAGCGGCGGTTTCGTCGGCGTCGGCGACACGTTGCACGCCGTGCCCCCGGTAGCGTTGCATCACGATGTGGCGAACAAGGTCGTCCACCTTGATGCGGACAAGGCGAAGCTGGACGCCTCGCCCAAATTCGAGATGTCCAAGTGGGTCGAGTGCAGCGATGCCGATCATGTGGCCGAGGTCTATCGTCATTATGGCGAGCAGCCCTACTTCGCATCCGCCAACCGGGAACAGGCCGAGAAATCGACGACGGCGCGAGACGGGGCCGCGGTTTCGTCCAAGAGCGCCACGGATGCGGACCGGCAAGACAAGACGGGGTCCCGGCTGGGGACGGTCCAGAAGGCGAGCAAACTGGTGGGCATGCCGGTCAAGAACCTCCAGGGGGAGAACCTCGGCGAGATCAAGAACCTGATGGTGGATCTGTCGGCCGGCCGCGTGGTGGCGGTGGTCCTGTCGTCCGGAGGATTCCTCGGGATAGGCGACGAGTTGAGCGCCGTGCCGCCGACCGCCCTCCGGTACAACCCGTCAGGAGACTTTCTCCAACTCGACGCCACGAAGGAGCTGCTCAGCAGCGCGCCGCATTTCAAGGCCGACCAATGGCCCGACCTCGGTCAGCCCACTTATGCCGACGGCATCTATCGGGCCTACAAGGTCGATCCCTACTTCACGACCAACGCGATGCCTGACGCGGACAACACGGCGCGCAACGTCCGCGACCGCAACAGCCGGACGCTGACGCCGCTCGACCAAGGCAACAGCAAGGCCGACGTGGACACCACCGCGCAGATACGCAAAGGGATCATCGCGATGAAACATATGTCCGTGAACGCCCGTAACGTGAAGATCATCACCGCCGATGGGCGGGTGACCCTGCGCGGCCCGGTCAACACCGCGGAGGAGAAAGTCCACATCGGCGAGATCGCTGCGAGCATCGCCCAGTTGGAGAACGTGGACAACCAGATCGAAGTGAAGTGACGCGTCTCTTCGACCGGAACCGGTCCGGTCATCCATCGACACACCTAAACCAAAGAAACTGAACTGTTATGTCCAAGAAATCTGTATTTTGCATCGCCACCTCCCGCGACCAAGCCGACCGCATCGTCGGACAACTGAAGGACGCGAACTTCTCCAACAACGACATCTCCGCGCTCTTCCCTGACAAGGGCACGACGCGTGATTTCGCGCACGAAAAGAGCACCAAGGCGCCGGAAGGCGCGGTCGCCGGCGCGGGCACGGGCGGCGTCATCGGTGGCGCGTTGGGTTGGATCGCCGGCATCGGCGCGCTGGCCATCCCCGGGGTCGGGCCTTTCATCGCCGCCGGTCCGATCATCGCGGCGCTGAGCGGCGCGGCCATCGGCGCGGCAGCGGGCGGCATCGCCGGCGGGTTGATCGGCCTGGGCATCCCTGAGATCGAGGCCAAGCGCTACGAGGGCAAGATCAAGGAGGGCAACATCCTCATCTCGGTCCACACCGAGAACTCCGAGGAGATCACCGCGGCGAAGGAAATCTTCACCCACGCCGGGGCGCAGGACATCTGCGTCACGGGCGAGTCCTCGACGCCGGCACCGCATAACAGCAAGGACACCGCGCCGATGCCGCCTCCCGGCAGGACCGCTTCCTATGCCGGGTCCCGTTGATCGATCGCACAGACAAGCCCTGCGACAAGCCCTGCGGCTGGCTGGTCCAGCCACGGGGCCATACCGGACGCGCCCGCAAACTTTGAACCGAAACACATGAACACACTGAAGACTCTATTCTTGGAAGAACTGGCGGACATCTATGATGCCGAACAGCGCTTGGTCCGTGCTTTGCCCAAGTTGGCCAAAGCCGCCACCTGCGATCACCTCAAGCAGGCGATCCAAGCCCATCTGAAAGAGACCGAAGGCCACGTCACGACGCTCGAGAAGGTATTCAAGGCCTTCGGTGAGAAGCCCAAGGCCAAGAAGTGCGAGGCCACCGTGGGACTGTTGGAGGAGGCCGACGAAATCGGGGGCGACTTCAAAGACTCGCCGGCCATCAACGCCGCGTTGATCTGTGCCGTGCAGAAGGTCGAACACTACGAGATCGCCTCCTACGGGTGCCTGCACGAATGGGCCGAGGTGCTCGGCAACCCCAAGGCAGCCACCATGTTGGAAGGCATCCTCGAGGAGGAGAAGGCCGCCAACCAAGCGCTCACCGACCTAGCGCGTTCCAGGAGCAATCCCGAGGCGATGGGACGATACGAGCAGACCGGGGCCGAACCCGGGACCGCCGACGAGAGACCGGTGGAGCTACGGCGGAGCGTCCGTCCGGTCGGTGCCGGGTCCAATCCGGCCGCTGCTTTGTTGCGATGAACAAACCGGTCCCGTTGCCGCCGTCCGGCGGTCGCGGGACCACTTCCTTTCTACTCTCATCTAACATGCCCCTCACCGCCAGAGAAAGTCTCCTCCAGGAGGAAGCCGAGAATATCAATGACCCATGTCCAGACAGGGATGTCAGCGACCTCGCCTCGGTATTGGAGGACTTCTTGGATGAGGAAGTCGTGGACCGGCAAGGTACGGCCATCGGAACGCTGGCTTGCTACTGGCAATCGGTCAGCGGGTCGTTGGTTTTCTTCGGGGTGCGATTGGAGGGGCAAGAGAGCATCCGGGCCGTCATCGGCCGGCGCTCTCAGTTGGACGACCGGCGGACGTGCATCCGCCTCGGCTTCGATGTCGAGGTCATCGAAGCAGCCCCGATCTTCGACTCCGCCCAAGACCTGGACGCGATCATGGAGCACGCGGTCTATGATTACTACCGCTTTGCCGGTCTCCACACAGAAGTGATCACAGGCGGGTCATACGCGGACCGATGAAAAGTGGCATGGCAATTCGCTGCGATCGAACCTCATCCGGACAAGTAAAGCAGAGCACTTCAATACCGACCTCATGTAAGGTCACTTAGGTAACACCTTATGGATGCCGCTCCCGAGAACAACCCTCTGTATCACGCGCAGAAACTCAAAGCCCAGATGGTCAAGCTTGTCCGGCATCTGCGCGCCGACGTCGGTAAGGTCACAGAGCCGAAGGCACAGGCGCTGTTCGAGGCCTCGGCTGAGGTGCTCACCGGCGTGGTCAAGGCCTTGGATGACTATCGGTCGAAATGCGATGCGGCGGGACGCACGGCATCCGTGACGCCCCGCCGCATGCAAAGGGTCACCCAAGCCAAACGGTGACACCTCAAGATAGCCGCTTTCTGAGCCCCCTCGGGCCGCAGACAGGCACCATGACACAACCATCGGACCTCATCCGCGGGTGCTGCACCGCTTACGAGTCCAGGGACCACGACAGGTTCAAAGAACATCTCGCCGACGATCTCAGATTCAGCAGTCCATTCTGTAGCGGTTCTGCAGATGATTCTCGCACGGTATCAACCGTTCTGCCCATCTCTGGACTGGCGAAGAAGTGGAGCTTTCCAAAGGCGACCTCATGCATAAAATAGTTGCGGCCGATAATTTCCGCGTCGTGTGCCTAGGCGGTTCTGCCGGGGGGCTGGAAGCATATTTGAGCATTCTTCACGCCCTCCCTGCGGATACGGGAATGGCCTTTGTGATAGCGCCGCATCGCGCGCTGGAGAACGCCCATCTGCTGCCGCAGATCCTCGAGAAGGCCACGACGATGCCCGTCCTTGAGGTCACGGAAGGTATGCGACTCGAACCAGACCGGGTGTTTGTCATGCCGCCACGCATGGATCTGACCCTAGCGGACGGCTTGTTCCATCTCCGGACGACCTCGAGACCGCCAGGTTGGCCCAAGACGATCAACATCTTTCTCTGTTCACTCGCCGAGACGACGGGACCGCGCGCTGTGGCCGTCATACTCTCCGGCCTGGACGGCGACGGCAGCTCCGCGCTCCGGTCGATCAAGGCCGCGGGCGGGTTGACGTTTGCGCAATCCGACGCTGCCTACGACAGCATGCCCCGGACGGCGGTCGAGACCGGGCATATCGACCATCTGCTGCCGTCGGCAGAGATCGCCAAGGCCTTGCTGGTGTTGGCGCACGAGCCCTTATCGGATGGCAAACATTGAGTGAGGGGGCAAAAGGAGCAGAAATCACCGGCGTCGCAGGCACTTGTGGCCCGGGAACCGTAACCGTGCGGAGGTGGAGACTGTTGACGAGACGACTGCTTTTGACGGGCTTTCGTTGTGGCCACGTTTTGAGGTGCTTGATCAATTCGGCGTCAAGGATGTCGAGGTTGATGGTGTTGATGGCGGTGGAGAACAATGGCGGCGAGTCGCGTGTCGGGGCGATCGTCGATGACACGAAGGCTCTCGGAGCGGACGCGCCGGCCATCACCCGCGTGGAGCCTTGGACCTGCATGAGGTCTCCGCCATGGACAAGCTTTATCGGCTGCCTTGGTTCAGCGTGTCCTGGCGAACATGGCGCGCCAGATCGGCCCGAGGTTCGCGGCCAAGGACCACAGCACCGTTTGGCCGCCGGGGCAGGACAACGACTGTTGCAGCCAGCCGGCCCAACGGAGACGCCTCGCGAAAGCCGCGTCGCAGGTGGCGGCCACTTGTCGCTGAGCGAGGGTCCAGGTCGTTTCCCCGCGGCTGTAGGCGGCCAGCGGTTCCGTGGCGAGGTCGGCCGACTCGAACGCCATGGACATCCCGTTCCCCGCCACCGGAGGGATCATCGTGAGCGCATCGCCGATGCAGCATCCCATCTGGTCGAGCGCCCGTCCGGGTCTCAGCAAGATGCCGGCCGCCGAACAGAACGAACCGTCGACGAACACGCCGCGGGCCAGTCGCGCGCGCAACGTGGAGCCGGTCGGCCCGCGCAACCACTCCGGCCAGTTCTCCGCCAGATCAGGCTCGGTGGTCCGGCTGCGGAACAGGCCGCACACGTTCACCATGTCGCCCGCGAGCCGGCACAGGCCGACATACCCGGAAGGCACGAGATGCATCTCCAGGTCGACGTCCATCTCCACGTTCCACGCGTGAGCCTTGAGGGCGAAGATGCGCCAGCCCGCTGCGCGGGGACCGGCCCGTCGGCCGGTGGCCCGCACCACGCCCTCGTCAGCTTCCGGCCCTTTCCATCGCTCGTGCTCCCGCAGATTCCCGCCCAGCCGCCGGAACTCGCGGGCGAGCAGGTCGTCCAGGACGTAGCGCGACAGGCACCAGGCGGCCCTGGGCAGCCTTTCCTTGAGCTCTCGGCCGGTGGCCGAGAAGAATGCCGCGGTCGTCGCTGGGCGGGCACCGGCTTGCCACAACAGCTCCCCGAGTCCGAGGCGGGTGAGCACTTCCTGTCCCTGGCCGCTGATGAATTCACCGCAGACCCGATGGCGCGGATATCGCCCGGCCTCGATGAGGTGCACGGGGACGCCGCGGCGGCGCAGACCGATGCCGAGAGCCAGTCCAGCGAGGCCGCCGCCGACGATGGTGATGTTCTTCATCGTCTCATCGTCGCCGGGCCATGAAGAGGTGGCTGAACAGGCCGGCCGACCGTTCGCTCAGCCGCCATCGGCGGACGGAAGGCCAGAGCGCGGACAGTTCGCCTTCCATGAACCCGGCCCGCACGCTGACTCGGGCGTCGTGCCTCGTGACCGCGTTGCATCCGATGAGCCTGAGGAGCCGGGTGGCCGCGAGAGGCAGCGGGGCACGGCGCGGTTCGCAGGCGATGAACACCTGGGTGCGCTCCGCCGCCAACGGCAGCAAACTGCGCAGCCGGTCCGGCGAGAGATGATGCAGGAAGAGGTTGGCCAAGATGCAGTCGACGGGCGGCCCGGGTCGCTCCAACCAGTCGAAGACATCCGACTGCACCGACTGCACTTCCCAGCCGAGGGCTGCGAACGCACGCCGCGTCCCGTCGCTGACGAGACTCTGCCGGTCCACCAGCACCGCCGTGACCGGGGTCCCGCGTCCCGGCCAGCGCGCCGCCAGATCCAAAAGGAGCGTCCCGTCGCCTGCACCGAGCTCGACGACCTGTCGAGGGGCCGGTGAAGGGAGCTCGTCCAGTGCCCGTCGGAGGATCCCGGCATGCCCCATCCACCAGTTGACCCGGCGCAGATCGCCCCGGGACCTGATTGCCGCTGGGGCATCGGCGGGCAGTTCGTCCAAGAGCTCGGCTTCGATGCGACGGGTCATGCGCGATTCAACCCACCCGCAGCAGCGCGCCATGGCAACTGAAGCCCGCGCCGAACGAGGACAGCCACCACCAGCCACCTCGTGGTTCCTCGGCCAACGCGGATCGGAGCGCGAACAAGACGGACGGGCTGCTGATGTTCCCGTGGTCGCGCAGCACGGCCGCGCTGTGCCGCACATCGCTCTCGGACAAGCCGAGCCGGTCTCGCAAGGCGGAGAGCACTTCGCGGCCGCCGGCGTGGAGCACCCAACCGGTGATCTGGTCCCGGGGCAGGCCGACGCGCCCGAGCGTCTCGACAAGGACTCTCTCGGCGTACCGGGAAGCGAGCGCCGGGACTTCGCGGTCGAGGATGTTCCGCAACATGCCGCCCCGGTGCTCGAAGCGAAGGCAGTCCCGGTCCGCGGGATTGAGCACGGTCCCGGCTGCCGTCCATTCCACCCGCCGGGTGTTTTCCCCCGGAGTCGCGGTCATCACCGCCGCTGCCGCGCCGTCGCCGAACAGGCAGGCGCTCACGAGCACTCCGGGATCGTTGTCCAGATAGAACGCGGCGCTGCACACCTCGACGCAGACCGTCAGCACCGTCCTCGCGCGGCCCGAAGCCAGCAGCGCGTCCGCCGTGCGGAGGTTCGGCAACGCGGCCCCGCATCCTTGGCCCACCAGGTCGAGCGCGAAAACGTCGTCGCGCAGGCCCAGATATCCGCTCACGTAGCTGGTCAGCCCCGGACAGAGGTAGCCGGTGCAGGTGCTGACCAGCACGGCATCGATCTCGGCAGGTTCTGCCTGCGCGTCCGCCAGCGCCCGTTCAGCAGCCGCCGTCGCGAGCGCCGGCGCGTGCCGCTCAAAGCGGGCTTGCAATGTGTCCGGTGTCAGGTCGAACGCGGTGATGAGGTCGTCCACCGCCAAGTGCCGGGCGGTGATCCCGTTGTCGCCGAGCAGGACCTTCTTCAGGACGGCCCGGCCGCGGGTGTCGAGGCGGTGGAAGACCTCGGACTCCTGGAACGCATCCCAACATTCGCGCTGGGTGTAGCGCGTGGCGGGAAGGGCGGTGCCTAGGCCGGTGAAGAACATGGGGCGATGGTCGACGTGCGTGGGATCATCCGGGACCACGCCAGCGTTCTACGGGTCAGGAGGATCATTCGGATGATCCACCGGCAAAGGCAGGTCATTTCCTGAAGATCTTTGCCACGAGGAAGATGATGATCGCGCCCACGAACCCGCCGCCGGCGAGCAGATAGACGAGCGAATAGCCGACGGCCGCGAACAGGGGCACCAACGCAAGAGAGAACATAGATGGATGAGGGTTGAGCTGCTCTGACCGGGACTCCGTGCGGACATCGGCGTGGCCGCAGCCTTGACGGCGTCGTCCGGTGGGAGTTTTCGACATGGCCGGCCCGGTGTCAGGAGCATCGTCCCGGCCAGCTCATCATGCGCAAAGGATCCACGGTCCTGATATGGGGTATTTTCCCCTGCTCGAAGAGCGCGTCGGATTTGTCGCCACCCAAAGCCTGGTCGGTAGGCCGTCGCCATTTGGCGAGTACCGACGCAGGCCGGAGCCGCCGACGCATGATGTCGCGATGTTTCTCCGGAGGGCCGGGTTCTCCCGGGACCAAGAGCGGTCGAGCGTTGGAGCGGGTTCGATCCCGCGTTCCAGCACCGGTCCACGCGGAAGCCGATGGATCCTCTCACCTGCACCGCCTCACCGCTCGTCCAGCGGTCCGTTGCGACCCG
>JANNAJ010000720.1:0-3861 GCA_031384285.1 Verrucomicrobiota bacterium | reverse complement strand
CCTCGAGCCGGTGGACCTCGCGACCACCAAGATCGCCACCACCTTCTGGGGCAAGGCTTGGTGCGACAACCTCGAGGCCTACAGCGACTTCGCCAACCGCCTGCCCCGCGGCCGCACCTACGTTCGCAACGGCTCGGTCATCGACCTGCAGATCACCGACGGCAAAGTCGAGGCGCTCGTGCAAGGCTCGGACCTCTACAAGGTCACGATCGGCTTCAAGGCGCTCGCGGCGACGCGTTGGAAGGAGTTCAAGGCCCGCAGCGCCGGAAGGGTCACCAATCTGCTCGACCTGCTCCAGGGGCGGCTCTCGAAGGAGATCCTGGCCGACCTCACCGCGCGGGACACCGGGCTCTTCCCCGCACCGAAGGAGATCGACCTCGACTGCTCGTGCCCCGACTGGGCCGACATGTGCAAGCACGTCGCCGCCGTGCTCTACGGCGTGGGGGCGCGGCTCGATGAAAAGCCCGCACTCTTCTTCACCCTGCGCGGCGTGAAGGTGCAGGAACTCCTCACCGCCGCCAGCGCCCGTGCCACCGCGTCCCTCACCGGTGCCACCGCTCCGGGCGAGGGACTCGGAGACGACGCCCTCAGCGAGATCTTCGGCGTGGAGATCGAGGGGGCCGCGCCCGCACCCCTTGCCTCGGCCGACCGGGCCAAACGCGCCCGGAAGGCTCCGCCCGCGAAACGTAAGACGCCGGTGGCGGAGACCCGGAACAACCGCAAGGCCGCCGCGCCGAAGGCGAAGAAGAAGTGATCCAGCGGTCGCCGCGAAGGTGACGAGGCGGACCCGAATCCAAAGCCGCTCCGGGGAACCGGGACGGCTTTTTTGCTGTCCGCAGTTGCTGCGGGAGGTGAGCGGTCTGGCCTTGCCGACGCCCTGCCGAGTGCAACTCGACGAAATGGCAGATTGAAAATCGGCGCGACGTCTGCGGCCGCTTCCGATCGCACGAAAAGACGCGCTGCGTTGTCCCGGTCGCCCGGCTGTGGGATGCTTGGTCCCGATGTTCGAATTGTTGAAGACCGATCCCTCGTCCCGGGCCCGCCTCGGACGGCTGACCACGACCCGCGGGGTCATCGAGACGCCGGTCTTCATGCCGGTGGGCACGCAGGCCAGCGTGAAGGCGCTCGACAACCGGGAACTGCTCGAGATGGGCACCCAGATCCTTCTCGGCAACACCTACCATCTCAGCATCCGTCCCGGCCGCGAGATCATCGAGAAGGCCGGCGGTCTTCATAAGTTCATGGATTGGTCGGGGCCGATCCTGACGGATTCGGGCGGTTTCCAGGTCTTCAGCCTCGGCAAGATCCGCAAGGTGAAGGAGCACGGCGTCGAGTTCCGGAGCCATCTCGACGGCTCGCTCATCTTCCTCGGTCCGAAAGAGAGCATGGAGATCCAGCGGTGGTTGGGCTCCGACATCGCCATGGTCTTCGACGAATGCCCGCCGCACACCGCGTCGCGCGAGGACGTGCTCAAGTCGGTGAAGCGCACCTTGCGGTGGGCGGCCGAATGCAAGGTGCAGCCGCGGGCGCCGGGGCAGATGGTCTTCGGCATCGTCCAGGGCACGCACCATCCCGACCTGCGGCAGAAGTGCGCCGAGGAGCTGGTGGCGATGGATTTCGACGGCTACGCCATCGGCGGCGTCAGCGTCGGCGAACCCGAACCGGAGATGATGAAAGCGGTCGAGATCTCCGAGCCGCATCTGCCGGCGCACAAGGCCCGGTATGCGATGGGTCTCGGAACGCCGGCGCAGATGGTCGAGCTCGTGGCCCGCGGTGTGGACATGTTCGATTGCGTGTTGCCGACGCGCGTCGCCCGCAACGGCACGGCCTTCACGAGCAAGGGCACGTTCGCCATCAAGGGCGGCGCGGTGAAGGCGGACTTCGGGCCGATCGAGGAAGGCTGCGAATGCTTCGCCTGCCGCCATCACACGCGGGCCTACATCCGGCATCTGCTGAACGTCGACGAGATCCTCGGCCTGCGGCTGGTCAGCATCCACAACAGCCACTACTACCTCGAGGTGATGCTGCAGATCCGGGCGCATCTGGCGGCGGGCACGTTCGCGGAGTTCCGGCGGCAGTTCGCGGAGACCTACATCCCGACGGAGAAGGTGCGGGCGGCCCGGGCCGCGCACGCGACGACGGCCGTGGCCTGAGCGTTCAGAGCAGCGACAGGACGGCTCGCGCGGCCCGTCGGCTCGCGCCCGGACTACCCAACGAACGGACCACGGCGGCCAACTGGTCACGGATCGTCGCGCGGCGGTCGGGATCGACCAGCAGGGCGAGTGTTGCCCGGGCCAGGTTCTCCGGCGTCGCGTCGTGCTGGATGAACTCGGGCATGACGGTCTCGCCGGCGAGGAGGTTCGGCATGGCGAGGGACTTCACGGTCACCAGACGCTTTCCGAGCTCATAAGTGATCCGCGAGGTCCGGTAGATGGCGACGGTGGGCACGCCGAACCAAGCGCATTCGAGCGTCACCGTGCCGGTCGAAGCGAGCGCGACGGTCGCGGTGCGGAGCGCTTCCGACAGACCTCCGATCTGGACCTGGAGCCGGGGAAGGGGAGCCAGGAACGGCCGTGCCTGGTCGAGCAACGCGGTGTTCGGCAGCACCATCTGCAACGTCACGCCGGTCTCCGCCTCGATGCGCCGGGCGGCTTCGACCATCACCGGGAGATGACGGCGCAGTTCGCCCGCGCGGCTGCCGGGGAGGAGGAGAAGTTTCGGGTCGGAGGTTCCGGGTTTCAGGTTGGGGGAAGTGGGTGGCGTCCTGTCCGGAGCGCTGCCCAAGACGGAACTTGGAACCTGAGACCTGAGACCTGGAACTTCCCCCGCACCGTGCCTTTCGACGATGGGATGCCCCACGAACTCGACCCGGAGGCGCGGGGCGTTCGCCGCGTACCAAGCAGGCTCGAAGGGCAGGATGCTCAACAAGAGGTCGTGGGTGCGCTCCAAGCGGCGGGCGCGTCCGGCCCGCGATGCCCAGACCTGCGGCGAGACGTATTGAACCAGCTTCGGCCGCCAGTTCTGGAAAGGGCCGTCCATCCGCTTCGACATCGTGCGGATGCGCTCGGCCAAGCTGCCGTTGAAGGCGAAGAAATCGACGCCGACCACGACATCCGGTGTGCGTGCGGCGGCCAGAGCTGCCAGATCGTCGCGGAGGCGCTGGAACTTCCGGTATTCGGCGAAGGACGGCAGGCCGATGACGGCGTGGCGGGTCAGGTCGACCCCGATCTCGACGCCGGCCGCGGCCATCTTCTCTCCGCCCGCGCCGAAGAACGTCGGCGTGAACGGCCCGGCCTCGGCCCGCAGGGCGCGGATGAGCTCGGCGGCGAGCTGGTCACCGCTCGGCTCGCCGGCGACGACCATGATGGAGAGCGGCTTCACTGGTCTCCGCGACAGTCGGCGAGGCCGGTGCGGGAAGGCAAGCCGACGTCCCGGGGTCTCCGGGCGCTCAATCCGGATAGCCGTCGGGATGCTTCTGATGCCACGCCCATGCGGTCGCGACGATGTCGTCGAGCCGCGGGAAGCGGGGCTTCCAGCCGAGCTCCTCCACCGCTTTGCCGGCGGCGGCCACGAGCTTCGGCGGATCACCGGCGCGGCGGGGCTTCTCGATCACCGGGATGCTCTTGCCGGTGACACGCTCGCAGGCGGCGATGACCTCCTTCACGGAGAAGCCTTCGCCGTTGCCGAGGTTGAAGAACCCGCTCTTGCCCGGCGCGAGCGCGAGCATGTGCGCCTGTGCGAGGTCGGCGATGTGGATGTAGTCGCGGACACAGGTGCCGTCGGGCGTCGGATAATCGGTGCCGTACATCTCCACGTGCGGCTTCTTGCCCTGGGCGACGTAGAGGACGTTGGGGATCAGGT
>JANNAJ010000710.1:0-4629 GCA_031384285.1 Verrucomicrobiota bacterium | reverse complement strand
CCTCGAGCGACGAGCACGATCCCGCCCTCGGATCGCGGCCCTCGCCCCCGCATCGTGCACATCTGTGAACTTTCCGGTTGACTGTCACAGTGTCCTATGTCACTTGTCTCCACGTCCCCACCATGTTCGTCCAACTCAACTTCCGATCCGGCGTGCCGGTCTATCTGCAGGTCGCGCAGCAGGTGAAGGCCGCCGCCGCCAGCGGCGCCTTGCGGCCCGGCGACGCGTTGCCGTCGGTCCGGGCGCTCGCCGAGGAGCTGCGCATCAACCGCAACACCGCTGCCAAGGCCTACGCCGAGCTGGAGTCGGAAGGCGTGCTGGAGCTGCGGCAGGGCAGCGGCTGCTTCCTCAAGGCCAACGGCGCGTCGCCGTTGCGCCGCGCGGTCCGCTCCGAGCGGCTCGGCGCGGAGCTGGACGCGGTGATCGTGCAGGCGCACCACCTCCAGATCGGCGACGACGACCTGCGCGCGCTGCTCGACGATCGGTTGGCCGATTTCCGCGGACGCCAGCGCCAACGCGGCCAGAGCTGACCTTCTCATCCACCTGGATCTTCCACGTCCGCGAACAGCACCCCTGTCCGTCCAAACGCACTCCTCCTATGAAACGCATCCTGCTCCTCGTCGCCGGCGCCGCCGGCGTGCTCATCGCTCTCGGCTTCATCCTGCCCGCGGTCGCGTGGTGGCGTCAGAGCGGCTTCGACGGCGTGCGCGTCGCGCTTCCGCTGCTCCTCGGTGTCGTGCTCGTGCTCGGCGCGACGGCGGCGCTGGCCAAAGGGGCGACCCGGTCGCAGGCCTGATCCCGCGGAACTCCCACCCTTTCGCCATGAGCACCCCAGCCATCGAAGTCCGGCAACTCGTCCACCGCTACGGCCGCGCCGAGGCGCTGCACGGTCTCGACCTCACCGTCGAGCCCGGCCAGTGCTACGGCTTCTTCGGCCGCAACGGCGCCGGCAAGACCACGACCATCAAATGCCTGCTCAACCTGCTCCGGCCGCACAGCGGATCGGTGCGGGTGTTCGGCATGGATCCACGCACCCGCGAGGCCGAGGTGAAGACCCGGCTCGCCTACGTCCCGGACTTCGTCGCCTTCTATCCGTGGATGAGCGTGCGCGAGGCGCTGGATTACCAGGCCAGCTTCCGCGGGCATTGGAACCGCGATGTCGAAGGCTCGCTGCTCAAGCAGTTCCAGCTCGATCCCGCCGCGCCGACCTCGGGCCTCAGCAAGGGCCAGCGCACGCAGCTCGCGCTCATCGGCGCCATCGCGGCCGAGCCGGAGATGCTGGTGCTCGACGAGCCCACCTCCGGGCTCGACCCGCTGGTGCGCCGCGAGTTCATCCAGACCGTCATCGGCGCCTACCAGGATGCCGCGCCGGGCAAGCGGACGGTCTTCGTCTCCACCCACCTCATCACCGAGTTCGAGGGGTTGATCGACCGCTTCACCGTGCTGGACCAAGGCAAGGCCGTGCTCACCGCCGACGCGGACGAGGCGCGCGCGAAGTTCCGACGCCTGCGGGCCCGCTTCGAAGGCGATGCACCAACGGAATCGGAGTTCAAGACGGCAAAATCGGTGAAACGCGACGGGCGCTCGCTGGAGCTCATCGTCAACGGCAACGGCGACGAGCTGATGGCGAAGCTGCGCGCGATGAAACCGGCCGAGGTCACGACCGAGTCGTTGACGCTCGAAGAGATCTTCATGGCCTCGGTGCGATGAGCAGGGACGCGATAACGAGGCGATGTCGGTTGAGCCGGCCCCATGCGATCGGAGCGCGGACGCCTTCGTCCGCGTGGATCGGGGTGGGGCAAACCCAACCGGCGGATGAGGGCATCCGCGCTCCTTTCATCCGCATCGAGCCCGTCGAGCCCAACTGAACCAAGAAGCCTATGACCTTCACCCTTCCCACCCACCGGAACAGTTTCCATCCCGCGTGGCTGCTGCTGCTCGTGCCGCCCTTGGCCGCCCTCTATGTGACCTGGCCCAACGACAACCCGCCGGAATTCGTGACCGTGGTCCTGAGGCTGTTCTTGGCCGCGGTCGCGGTCGTGCCGTTGCTCTGGCTGCGTTCGGCCCCGGTCGCGGGCCGTTCGCAGCGGCTGTTGAAGGAACTGCGCACGCTGCTGCCGGGTTGCCTCATCGCTCTGATCGTCCCCGGGCTGCTGGCGCTGGGCTTGGGCCGGGAGAGCGTTCAGGAGCACGCTGAGTGGGCGGTGATGGCCTTCGGGTTCGGCTGCCTGTTGATGGGGGCGTCCGCGTTCGGCAGCGAGTTCGAGCAGCGCACCCTCGCCGGGTGGCTCGGGCAGCCGCTGCCGCGGGGCGTCTTATACTTGGAGAAGCTGGGCACGCTCGGGCTGCTCCTGGCGTTCGCGACCGTGAATCTGGTGCTGACCCTGTGGCTGACCCCAAGGTTGCAATACTCCTTGGGAGATGCGGCCACGGCGCTGCTGATCCCCGTGTTCGCCTTCTGCTCCGGGCCGCTCTTCAGCCTGCTGAGCCGCAGCACGCTGGCCGGGATGATCTTCGGCCTCACGGTGCCGTTTGTCCTCACGCTCGGCGCGACGGTCATCATCCACCCCGTGATCCGTTTTCTCCCCCTCGGCGCACCTTCCGAGGATTGGGTTGTGTGGCTCTTGTGGAGCAGCATCCCGGTCTACCTGCTGGCCACCGCGACGTTGGGATGGCGGAGGTTCCGGTCGCTGGAGGTCCGGGATGGCGGTGCCGGTGGCCGGTCGAACACCGGGTTGCATCCGCTGAGCCTGCCGGTCGATTGGCTGCTGTCGTCTTGGCTTCCGGCGGCGAGCGGCGGGGCGCGGCTGATCCGCAAGGAGCTGCGCTTGCATGTCGTGCCATGGCTGGTCGCAGGGATCACGGTGGGGCTGTGGGTCCTGCTGCTGGTGCTGCGCCTCAGCGTGACTGAAGGAGACCTCGCCACGGCGCTCAAAGATGTCTCCACCATCACCGGCATCGCGGGGCTGCTGGGCACCGTCATCCTGGTGAGCACCGGGGCTGCGTGCGTGGCGGAGGAGCGCGAACTGGGGACGCTGGAGTGGCAATTGACGCAGCCGGTACCGCTCCTCCGCCAATGGCTGACCAAAGTCGCCGTGGCCATGGC
This sequence comes from Verrucomicrobiota bacterium, assembly GCA_031384285.1. Lineage (GTDB taxonomy): Bacteria > Verrucomicrobiota > Verrucomicrobiia > Limisphaerales > UBA9464 > CAIVQB01. The sequence continues at coordinate 1,523 of JANNAJ010000710.1, read as the reverse complement.
GTTGGCGCTCGGGCTCGGCGTGCTGCTGCCCGCTACGCTCGTCTGGGCGAGCTTCGATCAATTGAAATTGCACCAAGAGTTCGGCGGTATGTACGTCGCGGCTACTTACGCCGGGTTCTTGCTGATGGCCTTCGCGACCAGCACCTACGCGTCGTCCGTGGCTCGGAATACGATGATGGCCGTCGCGACGGCGACGGGTATCGGGGTGGGATTCGCGGCAGTGTACGGCCTGATAGGGTGGGCCAGCCGGGCTCCGTTGGAGCGGGCCTTGTCGCCCAAGGATGTGCCTGTGCCTGCGCCGGCTTGGGCTCCGTCGCAGGCGCTGTTGGAGGGAATCTTCGCCGGCTTCGTCACGGTGGCAGTCGTGCTGTTCGTGGTAGCGCTGCTCTGGTTGGGCGGACGGAACTGCCGTCGAATGGTCGTGCCGACACGGGATGTCGCACGGCAATTGGCCGGTGTGACGTTGGCGCTGCTGTTGGTGCTGGGTGTCTTCGGCGCGGTCATGGTCCAACTCGTCGTCCTAGCGCAGCAGGCATCCCAGGCCGAAGGACACCGGTTGCAGCAGGCCGCAGAGGCCGAACGTCAACGGTTGCAGCAGGCCGCGGAGGCGGAGGCACGGCGGGGGCAGAGAGCCCACGCGCTCAAGGGTGTCAGGACCATGATATCTTCTGGGTTGGTCACACCGGCAATCTACCAATACTTCGGTGCCCCGACGAACGCGACGCCCGACGCGCTACTGGATGCGGTCCTCGCCAAAGAGGGTCCAAGTGCCATTTACAAGGTCGAGCGGTTGCTAAACCCGGCGGCAACGCCGAACCCCAGGTCGGATACAATCCTAGCCCGTCGCTTCGGACTGCTACCGGCAGGCGATACAGCCACATCGGAGCCAAAACCTCTTACGCAGATGGACCGATACCGGATGGACCCCATCTTGGCCCGTCGTTACGGGCTCATTCCGCGCAGTGCGCCGACCGAGGCCGCATCCCGGACCAACCTGCCCGCCGCGAGCACGAATCCGCCCGTCTTCAAGATGGATCCCGCATTGATGAAGCGCTACGGGCTCCAGCCGCGGCCGTCGCCCTGAAGCCCGGCGCCACGCCCAGAAGGCAAGGCATCGCACTGAACCAAGCCCATGAAACGAAACATCTCAGGATCAGTCGTGACGTGCGGCTCCCATCAAGCGAGGCGGGGCTCAGCGGCTCGCTCGCCACCAGGCCTCATCCGCCTCGCCTCGGAGGCCGGCAGTAGCGTGCTGCCGTGCGTCCCGCCGGCAGGGGCCGCCCAATCCCCGAAGGCATCCGGACCGATCCTTGGCTCACTTCGCGAGGCCGCTTCTGCCGGCAAGATGCCGGCAGCACCTTGCCGACGGCCCGGCCCAAGTCTCCCGCCACATCGGCGATCGGTGCCGGATCGTGTCACCGCCCTTGATGGAAAACCACGCCCACGCCTCGCCTCGGAGGCCGGCCGCAACGTGCTGCCGTGCGTCCCGCCGGCAGGGGCCGCCCAATCCCCGAAGGCATCCG
>JANNAJ010000677.1:0-6230 GCA_031384285.1 Verrucomicrobiota bacterium | reverse complement strand
ACTCGAGCGTGGAACCATCCGCCTTGAAGCGGAAGACGCCCTGGCCGAACTGGATGTCCTTGCCGCTGACCTTGCCCCGGAAGTTCGAGTAGCCGACCGCGCCGTAGAGCCAGTTGTCGAAGCCGCGGCTCAGATTGCCCTGCATGGCGTGGGAGTCACCGGCGCCCCAGCCCGGAAGGATCACCCGACGCACATCGGCCTTGTCGTCGCCGTCGGTGTCCTTGAGGAACAGCATGTGCCGGGCCTCGGACACCAGGATGCCGCCGTCCACGAACACCAAGGAGGTCGCGAGGTTCAGATTTTCGGCAAAGAGCGTGAAACTATCGGCCCGGCCGTCCCCGTCGGTGTCTTCGCAGATCTTGATGTCGGCTTTCCCGGGCTGCCCTTCGTCCACCAAGCCGTGCGGATAATCGCGCGCCTCGACCACCCAAGCGCGTCCGCGTTCATCCCACGCCATGTAGATCGGCTTCACGATGTCCGGCTCGGCAGCGAAGATCCGGAGGTCAAAATCCGCCGGAACCTGGGTGTAGCGCACGCTGTCCTGGGGCGAAAGCGGCGCTTGGTACTTCACCGGCTCGGGACGGCGTTCGTAGTTCGGCACGTCGCCCGGCAAACGTCTCAACGCGGGACGCGAGGCGAGCGAGGCTTGCCAGGCGGCGCGGGCCTGAGGGCTCACCGCGCCGAGGACCGCCTCCCGCAGGATGCTGTCCGCGGGGACGTGGCCATCGGCGTAGGAGACCAGGCCGTTGCCGGCGCGTTGGAACGCGTCGAGCCGCTGCTTCTGCGCGGCGTCCACCGCGGCATCGGGGACCGCTTGGACCACCGCATCGAAATGCTTCAAGTAGGCTTCGGTGAGGTAGGTTCCATCGGCGCGATGGTCGAAGTAGATCGCTTCGGGTGCGAGCGTCTGACCCGGAAGGTAGGCAAAGTTGGTGCGCCCGCCGGTTCCACCGACCGCCGGGCTGACCGGTCCGAGGAACAGCACATGCAGCGGCCGGTCAGGGACCTCCGCCGCTACGGCGTTGAGGACGGCAAACCCTGCGGCGAGGAGCAACCGGATCAGCTGAGAGCAGGTCATGATGAACGGAGTCGGGTGACCTCTACTTGGACGCGGGTTGAAAAACCAGTTTCGAGAAACCGTGGAGCGCCTCTTTCCAGTGCTGGAAATCGTGGGCGTGACCGTCCACATGCCAGACATGGGGAACGTCCTTTTCCTTCAGGTAGGCGTGCACGTTCTGGCTGATCCGGATGAGGCCGTCTCGGTTTCCGGCGGAGAGCCAGAGCAGCCTCAGCTTTTGCCGCGCCCGCTCGGGGTCGGGAACCAGTTCGGCCGCCGGCTTGGTGTTGGGTGCGGAAGAGAAGCCGCCGACCCAGGCGAAGGTATCGAGATTTCCCAGACCGAAATTCAGCGACTGACCGCCACCCATCGACAGACCGGCCAAGGCGCGGTTCTCTCGACCGGACTTCACAGAATAGTTGGACTCGATGAACGGGATCAGGCTTCCCAGCAGGTCCTGATCGAATTTTCCGAATGCGGGGGCGGTCGCCATGGCATTGGTACCGGGCCGGTCATCCGTCTGCGCACGGCCGTTCGGCATCACGATGATCATCGGCACCGCCTTTTTGTCGGCGATGAGGTTGTCGAGGATGATCTCGGGATGACCGCCCCGCCGCCATTCTTCTTCGTCGCCGCCGATGCCGTGGAGCAGATAGAGGACAGGATACCGGGTGCCCGTCGGATAGCCCGGCGGCGTATAGACGAGTGCCTTGCGTTTGTTGCCCACGCTCTTGGAGTCGTACTCCATCATTGCCAGCGTCCCGTGCGGGATTCCCTCGCGCTTCTGGTCGTAGCCCGTCGGCGGCGTCGGGAACGCCGGCTTGTCGTCCGGCTTCAACTCGATGGGGCCGCCGAATCCCCCGCGGCGGGGCGCCGCGGCCTCGCGCTTCGCGACGGCTTCGGAAGAGCCAAATCCACCCACCTTGCGCGTGAATTGGATCGAATCACCGGCGATCTTGCCCGTGTAGGTGATGGCTATCTCATCGTCCTGGATCTTGAGCGGCTCCACGAATGTCACCGTGTCGCCCTCGACCTTGCCTTCCTTGAATTCGGCCTCGCGCTTCTGGTCGGTCATCTCGACCGTGGCCTTTCCCTGCACGGCTTGTCCCTCCTGCCGGAGCAGGAAGGTGTATTTCTGGAGACCTCGTTGGGTCTGGAACTCGGCTTTCCATGTGCCGGTGACATCCGCCGCGCATGCGGAGAACGATGCGAGCGCCAAAGCGACGAGAGCGATGCGAGTTTTCATGTGGCTGTGGTATGTGGATCCCGCGGAAGGGTCAGTCTTTGAACAACAGGGGAGCGAACTGGTACAAGCTGCGGCGCCAGCTCAGCCATTCGTGAGCGGTCCCGGGGGACTCGTAGAACACCGCGTTGACACCGGCCTCTTTCAGCGCGGCGGTCTCGGCCTTCGGGTCGCCACCGAAGCCGCGTCCACCGACGCGGTTGGTGCCGAGTTCGCGACTGCCATAGCTGACGAACACCAGCTTCACCTTCTGCTGGAACGCCTTCATGTCCGAGATATTGGTGACAGAGATGCTGCCGCCGCTGAAGACGCCGATATGCGAGAACCGGTCGAGATTCGCCAGCGTGATGGCGCGCGTCTGCATACCGCCCATCGACAGTCCTGCCATGGCCCGATGCGGCTGGTCCGCGATCGTCCGGAAGTTGGCATCCACGAACGGGACGAAGTCATCGAGCAACGCTCGTTCGAAGGCGCTGAAGTTGAAGGTGCGTCCGCCCGGTCCCGCGGCGGCGTTGGTCGCACCGGGACCCGTCGGCGGCGCGTTGGTCGGACGCGGTCCGGCAAACGGGTTGCCGCCGTATTCCATGGCGATGATGAACGGTGCGGCTTTCCCGGTGGCGATCAGGTTGTCGAGGATCCACCCGGCGTGTCCTTGGCGGCCCCACCCGGTCTCATCCTCGCCGGCGCCGTGCTGCAGGTAGAGCACCGGGTATCGCTTGCCGGGATCCGTGTCGTAGCCTGGCGGGGTGTACACGAAGGCGTGGCGGTCGGTCTTGCCCGAGGTCGCCCGGTAATGAAGTTCGCGGAGCTGTCCATGCGGCACGTCCTTCAACGCGTAGAACTCGGCGTCATGGGCCGGGATCTCCACCGCGCTGCCCCAGCGGCTCGCGCCGTAGAAGTAGCGGCTACCGGGATCCGGCACCTCGGCGCCGTCGATCTGGAGGGTGTAGTAATGGAAGCCCTCGTCGAGCGGACGGCTGTAGCCGGTCCATGCGCCGTCTTCACCGCGGGTGAAGGGGCTGCTGTCCTTGAAGCTCACCCCCACCGTCTGCGCTTTCGGGGCGACGATGCGGAACTTGACCCGCCCCTCCGAGTTGACCTGCGGATACTGCCTGCCCTCCTGATTGGTGGGCGCTGGCTTCCAGTCATCCGCCGGCGGCCGGTCCTCCGCCCGGCAGAGCGGACCCGACAAGATCAAGGCGAGAGCGAGGAGCGGATATCTGGTCTTCATGGATATGGTTTGAGGGGTGATGGTGGCGTGCTCGGGCATCATTTCCGGTCCTGTCCCGACGCGGACGCAGGTTGGGGCCTGCCTGTGCTATACAGCCCGAAGAGTTCGCCCTGGGTCAGCGCGCGGCGGAACAGGCAGAATTCATCCATCGCGCCACTGAAGTTGCGGATCAAGAAAGGGTCGTTGTCCGGGAATCCGCGGGCATTCCAATTCCCCAGCTCGGCGGTGCCGATGCGGAAGGGCGGATCGATCTTGAGCGCCTTCTCGCTCACCGGCCGGCCGTTGAGATAGTGCACCACGCGCCTCCCGGCGCCATCGAGCACGACCGCCAAATGGAGCCATCGGCCGAACTGGTCGATCGAGATCACAGGAGGACTGGCGACGATCTGGAACTTCCCGGGTCCGCGTCCGATCACCGTGAGTCCGAGCACGCCGTCCTTGCGGATCAACCAGTGCAGCGTGCCGGCCTCAAAGCCCTCGCTCATGAAAAGCGAGCTGAACTGGCGGTCCAATCCCTGCACCCGGACCCAAGCCGCCAAGGTCACCGACTCGTGATCTCCCGGCACGCCCAGCCGGACCCGATCGTTCACGCTTTGGAACTCAAGGGCGGTCTTGGTCGGCCAACGACCTTCGACCCATTCACCTCCGACGACCGTGGCATCCGGGATCTCCATCCCTTGGCGGCTCACGTTCGGCAGCCGCCAGTCCGTCGCCATGGCATGCTCGAAATCGAGGCGCACCAGCAGGGATGGATCCTGGTTGAGCGAGGAGGCCGCGGTCCGCCATTGGTCGCACCGCATCGTCTCCGCCGCCACCGACCGGGCGCGCAGGTCGAACAGGGATGCGAACGCCATCCGGTCGGCGGCCACGAGCCGCAGCGGACGCGATTCCTCCACCACCACCCCGGATCCGGCTTGGAGGTCCTGTTTCGCCGAGCCGGTCGCCGGCTGGAACTCGATCCGCCCTTGGAAGGCGTGCAGCGCGGTCTGGCGGTCCTTCACGTGGAGACCGGATGCCGTGCCGAGATCGGTCACGAGGACCTGCGGCGTCCGGATCCGGAAGCCATGCGCCTGCGGCGGTACCTCGGCGGTCAACCGCCCGAGGCGGCAGGACGCTTCTCCGGACGAGACGACCTGCAATTCCGCCGGCCCTTCGATCACGATCCGCGCACCGCTATAGAACACCACCTGGGCCAGCCCGGAATCCAGCCGCAGCCAGCCCGGTTCCAGCGGCGCACCGAGGCGCGGGGACTCGTCCCGGTCGCTCCACCGCGCGTCCACCACCCGGTTCAACATCGCCACGGCGCTGCTCCTCGCGCCTTTCCGCCCGCCTTGGTTCCAGACCTGCAGCCCCCACCATCCGATCGCCACCAGCGTCAGGCAGGCCGCAAATGCCATCAGCACGGCCACGACCCGCGACCGAGGGGCGCGAGGGACGGGGCGTTCCAGGTCAGGCGTTCTCCGGGTCGGGGACGATGGCCATGCTTCGGAGGACCTCCGGAGGCGGGGCACGGGGTCGGGCACCACCTCGACGTTTCCCGGCCCGGCAGGCGACGGCGCCAGTGCCCCCGGGAACAGGTCCGGATCCGAGGCCAGACGGGAATGCACCTCTAGTCGCCAGATGTAGGCGTCGCGCGCTGCTGGATGACCGCGCAACAGTTCGTTCAATGCCCGAAGTTGATCATCCGAAGCCGCGCCGTGACACACGGCGGCCACGGCCGTGTCGAAATCGGCTGACGGAAAGACGATCTTCACGATGCGGCGCCCTCCGGTCGTGACGCGCTCTCGATGCAGGCCTGGAGGGCCTGCCGGACCCGCTGCAACGTCTTGTAGGCCGCCGCCACCGAACGGCCGGAATCCCCTGCCAGCTTCTCGATGCCGTCACGACGGTAGTAGTATCCCTCGACCAATCGGCGCTGGTCCTCGGGCAGCCGGGTGAGACACCCCTCCAGATGCTTCAGCCGCGACTCCAGTTCGGGGCGCAACGCTTCACGGCGCTCTGCCAGTTCCTCGGCCAATCCGCGCTCCAGGAGGCCCTGCCAGCGCTGATGGCGTTCCACCCACTGGCGTGCCTTGTTCAGGGCGAACCGGCAGGCCCAGGGCGTGAAGGGCAGGCCGGGATCGTACTCCCCGAACTTCTCCCACAACGCGAGCGCGGTCTGCTGCACGATGTCCTCGGCGTCCGCCACGTTCGGCACCAGCACCGCCACATAGCGGAAGACCTCCCGTTCGCTGCGCAGGAAGAGCGAGAGGAATCGTTGCTGGGCGGCGGACGGGTCGTCGGGACGATGGATGGGATCGGATGACATGCTTCAGGCTGTAGCCCTACTTCCGTCCACCGCCGAGATTTGGACAACCTTTGAAACGTTTTTCGCGGAACGCCCCGGAAGACTCCATGCCGGTCGCCGTCGGATAGCGACCGCCAGGATCGTGGGGCCGGACCTTCGAACGGCTCAGGAAAGGGCGGAGGAGATCTTCGCGCAGAGCACGAAGACCGGCCAGGAAACCAAAGAAAGAGACTCAGCGGGTGCGGCGGTGCACCGCACCGTTCTCCAGCACGACGCCCGGAGATATCACTTCCTCAGCCCGCGCACGAAGCGGTCCATGCGCTCCAGGCCTTTCTCGATGTTGGCGAGGCCGGTGGCGTAGCTGATGCGGATGTAGTCGTCCGCGCCGAAGGCGATGCCCGGGACGGCGGCG
>JANNAJ010000003.1:0-1901 GCA_031384285.1 Verrucomicrobiota bacterium | reverse complement strand
AGATTTCTGATGTTCATCGTTCGCGTCAAGATGCTCAATGGACAGCGGAGGTGAGGAAACAATTCAAACGCGACGGATGAATCATTTCACTCGAGCGCCTTCTTCAAGAGAGCCATCACCGCATCCACGTCGTACACGCAGCCGCCCCAGGTGCCGCCGCCGGCTTGTTGCAACGCGGCCCATAGCCGCGTGTCGTCGGGCAATCCCGGAGCCGGGCTGAGATCGGCACGCGACGGACGCAGCGCGAGAATCTTCGCGCCTTCCTCCGGGGGAAACTTCCGTCCCCCTTCACCGACGAAATCCAGCGTCCCTTCGAGTTTGTTCCGGTCGATGACGATGCGGATGACATCGCCGTCGCGCAGTTTGCCCAGCGGCCCGCCCGCCAGCGCCTCGGGTCCGACGTGGACGATGCACGCGCCGGTGCTCACGCCGCTGAAGCGCGCATCCGTCACCAGCGCGACGTGCTTGCCGAAGGGCAGATGCTTGAGCGCGCTGGTGAGTTGGTAGGTCTCCTCCATGCCGGTCCCCATGGGCCCGGCGCCCATCAGCACGAGCACGTCCCCTGCATGGATCTCGTGGCGCTTGATGGACGCGATCGCCGCGCGCTCGGAGGTGAAGATCTTCGCCGGTCCCTCGTGCCGGTAGATCCCGTCGGCATCCACCACCGCCGGATCGATCGAGGTGGACTTGATCACCGAGCCTTCCGGCGCGAGGTTGCCGCGCGGGAAGGTGACCGTGCTGGTCAGGCCGCGGTCCTTCGCCTGCGCCGGCGACATGATGACGTCGTCGGGTTCCACGCCGTCCTGCTCGCGCAAGACCTCTCGGAAACGCGCGCGGCGGTCGCTCTTCTCCCAGGCTTCGAGCACATCGCCCAACGACGAGCCCGACACCGTGAGGACGGAGAGGTCGAGCAGCCCGAAGGCGCGCAGGTGGAGCATCACCTCGGGCACGCCGCCGGCGAGGAAGACGCGGACGGTCGGATGGTGGACCGGCCCGTTGGGCAAGACGCTGACCAGACGCGGCGTGCCGCGGTTCACGGCGGTCCAATCCTCCACGGTCGGACGTCGCAGACCGGCGGCGTGGGCGATGGCGGGGATGTGGAGCAGGAGGTTCGTCGAACCGCCGAACGCGGCGTGGACGGTCATCGCGTTGCGGATGCTCGCGTCGGTCAGGACCGAACGCGTGGTGAGCTTGCGCGCGGCGAGTCCGACGAGCGCGCCCGCCGACCGCACCGCGAGATCGCGCCACACCGCCTCGCCGCTTGGCGCCAGCGCCGAATGCGGCAGGGACATGCCCAGGGCTTCGCCGACGACCTGGGCGGTGGCCGCGGTCCCGAGGAACTGGCATCCGCCGCCGGGGCTCGCGCAGGCACGGCATCCGAGCTCCGCCGCCTCCTCCAACGTCACCATCCCGTGCGCATACCGGGCCCCGAGGGTCTGCACCTTCCCGGCATCCTCGCCGTTGCTCGGCGGGAGGGTGACGCCGCCGGGAACGACGACGGTCGGCAGGTCGGGCGTCCCCGCGAGGGCCATGAGCATCGCGGGCAGGCCCTTGTCGCAGGTGGCCACGCCGAGCACGCCCCGGCGCATCGGCAGCGAACGGATCAGACGACGGAAGACGATCGCGGCATCATTGCGGTACGGCAGCGAATCGAACATGCCGGTGGTGCCCTGCGTGCGGCCGTCGCACGGATCGGAGACGTAGCCGGCGAACGGGATCGCTTTGAGCCTGCGTAGTTCCCCGGCGGCCAAGCGGACGAGTTCGCTGATCTCCCAGTGGCCGGTGTGGTAACCGAGCGCGATCGGCGAACCATCCGGCGCGCGCATCCCGCCCTGGGTCGAGAGCAACAGATAGGGGTCGCGTCCGAGCTCGGCCGGGTTCCAGCCCATGCCGGCGTCCTG
>JANNAJ010000643.1:0-8123 GCA_031384285.1 Verrucomicrobiota bacterium | reverse complement strand
ACCGCGCTTCCGTTTCGCGACCAAACTGATGTATGGGACCGACTGGCCATTGCCGGACCAAGGCGAACCCGCCGCGGTCCTCTCCGCGACCCAAAAGACCTTTCTCCATCCACTGCTCGTCCGACATTTCGGGGACTACTTCTCGGGCAACGCCCGCCGATATCTGCGGTTGGATCCGATCTCCGGAAGATGACGGGCCGTTCCTAGGCGCGGTCGTGCACGGTCGCTTTCGACCGGGACAGGCATCTACCCGACGACCCGTAGTTGGCGGAAATCTTCCTTCGGCCGATCCAATCGGTCGGAAGTCCCCGTCCCGATGCATCACATGACGAGGACCTCGGACGGGACACCATGGTCGGGAGAGGCCGAGGGGCCGCGGTTTCTGCTTGGTGCCGGTGGTGGTTGACCGAGAGTCCCGGTCTCGGCCCGCTGACGGCCGCGCAACCCATGGGATACCAGCTCGTGCAGCTCAAGAACGGTAGTTGGAGCGTCCGCTCGCTCGCGCAGGCGGAGACGTTCCATCCGGTCGTCGGCCCCGTCGCCGAAGCGGAGGCGCTCTATGTACGGCAACTGCGCCTGCCGGAACGCCTCGCTGCCCACGGAGATGGCGAGTTCGTCGTCTGGGACGTCGGTCTCGGCGCCGCGGCGAACGTGCTCACGGTGCTGAGCGCGTTGCGCGACGTGCCCGGCCGCGTCCGCGTCGTGAGCTTCGACCATACGCTGGAACCGCTCCGCTTCGCGCTCCGTCATGCGGAGGCGCTCGGCTACTTCAGCGGCCACGAAGAACTCGTGGCAGCGCTGCTCGCGGAGACGCGGGCCGAGACCGTGAACGGCCGTGGAACCGTGAAGTGGGAGGTCCATGTCGGCGATTTCCCGACGTTGCTGGCCTCGCCGGCTTCCGGTTCTTGGCCCAAGCCGCACGCGATCCTCTTCGACGCCTATTCGCCTGCGAAGAACCCGGCGATGTGGACGCTACCGCTCTTCCGCGGCCTCCACGCACGACTCGATCCGGCTCGGCCGTGCGCGCTGGCCACGTATTCGCGCGCGACGCTGCTCCGGGTGACGCTGCTTCTGGCCGGTTGGTCGGTCGGCGCCGGATCCGCGACCGGCGAAAAAGAGGAGACGACCATCGCGGCGAACACGCCGGGATTGCTCGTCGCGCCGCTCGACCGCGCATGGCTCGGCCGCGCGCAACGTTCGACCAGCGCCGAACCGATGACCGAAGCGGTCTACCGTCAAGCTCCGCTCTCCGCAGCCAGCGAAGCCGCGCTACGGGAGCATCCGATGTTCAATACCGCCTGAACGAGAGGCCGGGCACCTTCGTTTTCCTTGCCCCTCGTGCCGCCTCCCTTGGGCAGGCGGAAAAACTGGGATCCCCATCAGCCACCAGGACGAAGGAAGATTTTCGCCGACCGGCACGGGAACGGAGCCGGATTCAACTCCGACGACCGGCGTGATCGACCTGACCGTCGGCGGAGAGATGAGTCGGCTGGCCGTGAAAGCCCGGGGCCGACCCGATGATCCCGGTCCAGTTCATCGGGAGCACCCACCCACTCCTCGGCTCTGGAGCACCTCCCGGTCCTGGACCCGGGATCAGTAGCGGTAGGAAAGTTGGAGACGGCTGTAGGGGGCGGCGTCCCCGTTCCATTGGCGGTTCCGCTCATCGACAAGGAACCGCCGATCGAACATCCAACCGCCCGCCGCCTCCAACCGGAAACCATGGCCGATGTTCCAGACGGCGCCCACACCGGCGCGGATCTCGCGGTAGGTGATGTTGACGTCATCGAATTGGGTATCACCACGATCGGTACCGTGACGGACGCTGAGCTGGTAGGCCCCGCCGACGAGCTCCGCACCCGCGTAGAGGATCCAAGAATCGTCTGGCCGATACTCGATCCGGGGCCGGGGCACCAAGATCGAGAGCGTCCATCGCGGGTTGATCTTCCATCGCAGCCCGGGACCACCGACGATGGGCATGTCGCGGCGCGCGTCGACGCTCACCTGAAGGAAAAGTTGCAGGTCATCATTAACGGCGTAGGAGACACCGGCGATGATCGGTGCGTTGAAGTCGCTCCAACCGATGTCGCTGAAATCGCTGTAGATGCCCGGCGCCACTTCGGCCCGGAACGACCATCGCGGGTCGATCTCCCAATTGACACCCAGCGGGATACTGACCGAACCGAGCGCCGTCGGCAGGAGGGACATCTTCTCCAACCCGAATCCGAAGCGCTCAGCGGCGAGGCCCATGGACCAACTCAAGGGACCGCCGGCGTTGAACACTCCAGTGTACTGGAAGCGGGTGTGGAAGGTGTCGATATCCCCGAGTTCCAAGGAACCTTCCCGAATCGCAGCGCCAGGGACGTATTCTGTGACGACGTCGACGGCTGCGGCGTACGCGGGCCGGATGGGGCTTTGGGCAGCCATCGGCAGGGCAGCAGTGATCAGGAGAACGGTACGGGAAAACATCGGGGGCAAATATAGCTTCGATGCTCTCGAACGCAAACGGGCACGGCCAATAGCGGCACATATCCCAAAGAGCCGGAGACGACGAATGCCAGGTGGTGTGGACAACGGCGACGGATGCGCGTTCTGCACTTGACTCGAGTCCAATCCACTTCGTCGCCGATGCCATCGCCCCGTGGCCGCGGTCCAAAGTCGCCGGCCCAGCCTTCATCACCACGAGCAGGTGCCACATTTTTCGCCACTCGCTGCTCTTCCGGACCGACCGTCACAACTGTCGATCGTCGCCTCAACCAATCGGGTCGGGTTTCACCCCATACCTGCGTCCGGTCAGCAACCTAGGATCGACCACAGTGATCGCGGTGAACGCCTCGCCATCGATCGCTGACGGCCTGATGGATACCCGCCAAAAGCGCAAGACTCCGTCCGTCGGGGCCCGGACGAGGCCAAACGAACAAGGTTGAGGAAGGAACAATATGCCCAGCCGTTCCCAAGCCCAGTCGCGTCTGATGCACATGGCCGCGAACCGGAAGTCGCGAAGCCGGATGTCGGCGCCTCCCAGCCTGAAGGTGGCGCAGGGATACGTGGCAGCGGACGAGGGACGCAAAGTCGGTCAGCTCCCAGAACGGGTGAAAGCGGTCTCTAGAAGATCTGCAGCCCGCGTCGAGCAGGACAAATAAAAAGATATGACAACGAACTCAACCCTCAGCGGGTCGCATCTGCGCACCTATGAGAAGCTCTTCCAGCATCCCTTGCCCCACAACCTTGAATGGCATGACGTCCGGACCATGCTCGCCAAACTGGGCCAACTCACCGACGACGCCAACGGCCACATCGACATCGTCCGCAACGGACACACTTTGGTCCTCCATCGGCCCCACACCAAGGACCTCACGGACGAGCACGAACTGATCGCATTGCGCCATTTCATCGAGCGCTCGGGAACCCCCGTGGCATCTCCCGGCGCAACCGGCCCTGTGATGGTGGAGATCTCGCACCATGAGGCCCGGATCTTCCGATCCGATGCGCCTGGGACACGGGCTGAGTCGATCAAATCCCATGATCCGCGGTATCTCGGCCACGCCGTCGATTCGAAGGAGAACGCGCGGGGCAAGGAACTACCCGCCCCGAGCAGTCTTTTCGTGCCATTGGCCGCAAAGTTGAAAGACGCGCCCAGCATCCTTCTTTTCGGATGCGGCACCGGTAAAGCCTGCGCGATGGATTCGTTTGGCGCCTGGCTCAGGACGCACCACCCGGAGCTGGCCGGACGCATCGTCGGCTCGGTCGTTGTCGATGAAAGTCATCTGACCGACGATGAACTGCTGACCAAAGCCAGGCAGTTCTTCGAACAACTCGCGACGGCTTGACCGATCACCACTTCAGGGCCTGTTTGAAGGTGGGCGGGGCGATTGTGTGGCCGTCGAAGTAGTGGCGCCGGGGTCGGTGGGTTTAATCATAAGACGCGATATGCGGGCACATGACCAAGCACCGACCGTGGATTTGCCGGGGCGGCTTGCCGACGGTGTCCGCACCCGACCGATGGGCTTACTCACGCAATTCCGGCGGCTGGCCGTACCTGTCCAGAATGCGGATCGCCATCATGGGGATCTTGGCGCGGGCGCATGCTCAGGCTTCGATCGTCGGCCAGCACGAGCGGCGGCTCTGGGGGCCGGCCGTAGGATTGCGCCAGGTCGACCCAGGCCTCAAGCATACGACCGCGTGAACTCTCGACGTCGCAGAGGCACCGGGCCAACCTTGGCCTTCACATGCCATCGGGAACACGCGCCTTCGATTTCCTCGTGCTCGGCAGCGGCATCGCCGGGCTGACGTTCGCGCTCAAGGTCGCGCCGCACGGCCGCGTCGCCATCGTCACCAAGAAGAACCGCGCGGATTCCAACACCAACTGGGCGCAAGGCGGCATAGCCAGCGTCACCAGCAAGGAAGACTCCGTCGCGCTGCACGTCCGGGACACGCTCGATGCCGGCGCGGGTCTCTGCAAAGAGGCCGTCGTCCACACCGTCATCGAGGAAGGCCCGGCCCGGATCGCCGAGCTGATCGCCTTGGGCACGCAGTTCTCCGAGCGGCCGATCCCGGAGCAGCCCGGCGCGCACGAGCTCGACCTGACCAAGGAAGGCGGCCATTCGAAGCGGCGCATCCTGCACGCCAAGGACGCCACCGGCGCCGAGATCGAGCGCGCCCTGCTCGCGGCAATCGCCGCGCAGCCGTCCATCAGCGTCTTCGAGAACCACCATGCGATCGACCTGGTCACGACCGCGAAGCTCGGCTTGGCCGGGCCCGACCGCGTCGCCGGCGTCTACGTGCTCGACCAGCCCGCCAACCACGTCGAGGTCTTCGCCGCGCCCGTCGTCGTGCTGGCCACCGGCGGCAGCGGCAAGGTCTACCTCTACACGACCAATCCCGACATCGCGACCGGCGACGGCGTGGCGATGGCCTACCGGGCCGGCGCGGCGGTGGCGGACATGGAGTTCGTCCAGTTCCATCCGACCTGTCTCTTCCATCCGCAGGCGAAGACCTACCTGATCTCCGAGGCGGTCCGCGGCGAAGGCGGCGTGCTGCGCGGGGCGGACGGCCAGCGCTTCATGGACCGCTACGACCGCCGTGCCGAATTGGCACCGCGCGATATCGTGGCGCGGGCGATCGATTCCGAGATGAAGCGCACCGGCGCCGACTGCGTGTTCCTCGACATCTCGCACAAGCCGGCGGAGTTCGTCCGCGAGCATTTTCCGAACATCCACGCCAAATGCCTCGGGCACGGGATCGACATGACCCGCGTGCCCATCCCGGTCGTCCCGGCGGCCCACTACCAGTGCGGCGGCGTGGTGACCGACGTGGACGGCGACACCGGGATCCCCGGGCTCTACGCCATCGGCGAGGTCGCCTGCACCGGGCTGCACGGCGCGAACCGCCTCGCGAGCAACTCGCTCCTCGAGGCCCTCGTCTGCGCCCATCGCGCCGCGGCCAAGGTGCTCGCCGCGGGGCCGGATCCGGTCCGGGTCGCCATCCCGCCCTGGCAGACCGGCGGCGCGACCGACCCGGACGAACTGGTCGTCGTCTCGCACAACTGGGACGAGATCCGCCGGACGATGTGGGACTACGTCGGCATCGTGCGCACCGACAAGCGCTTGCTCCGCGCCGAGAAACGGTTGGCCCACCTGCAGGAGGAGATCCGCGAGTTCTACTGGGACTTCAACGTCACCGCAGATCTCCTGGAACTCCGGAACCTTGCGACCGTCGCCGAACTGATCGTCGCCTGCGCGCGCCAGCGTCCGGAGAGCCGCGGCCTGCATTTCAACCTGGACCACCCGCGACCCGATCCCGGGTGGGCTCAGCGCGATTCCATCGTCCGCCGCGTCCGGCCCTGAGCGCGGCCGGCCGGTCCGCGCTCAACCGAACGGGTTCTTCTTCTTCTTCGACCGATCGGGCCCGGCTTTCGCCGGGCTCGAAGAGCCGAACGGATTGTCCACCGCCTTCGCCGGACCGCGTGCCGGTAGGTTGACGAATCCCCAAGCGTACCAGAGCACGGCGACCACGGCATGTGCGACCATGGCGAACATCAGGCCGGGCAAGCGGATCCAGCTGGACGCGTAGAGGGCGGCCCCGCCCGCGAGCACGAGCGACGCCGGCAACCACGCGGCGGCCATCATCAGGCAGGCGCCCCCCAGCGTCAGGGACCGCCGGGCGACGAGCGCGAGAAGCCACGCAGGCAGGGCCGTCGCGAGGGCCATCGTCCACCACAGCGCCATCGAACCTGAGAAGGTCGCGATGCCGATGAGCGCGAGGCCGACCCAGTTCCAGGCGCCCCACGCGGCCGTACCGCCCAACCGGTCGAGCCGCAGCTCCATATCCGGCGGATATGGGAGCGTCTGATGGCCGAAGAGGCCGTGGAGACTGAGCCCGTCCCTGCGCAACTCGATCTGGAGGTCGGCGGCCCGGCCGAGTTCGCCGCTGCCGACGGGATCGACGACCAGCGCAAGCTGACGGTTGTCCGCGAGGGCGACGGCGGTCGGATCGGGCCAGTCGAGCCGGCCTTGGCGGATCCCGGCGTCGGAGCCGGGAAGGTTGCCGAGCGCAGCGACCAACGGCGGGAACCAAGCAAGCCGGACGCTCCAGACGATGACGCACGACAGACCGAGCGCGAACAGGACCTGGAACGTCAGCGTGCGCGCGAGGCTCGCGCGGCTGAAGGCCGCGATGCCGCCGCCGGTGAACGGCTGCCACGCGCCCAAGACGGTCCGCAGGCGTTCGAGATGCCCGGCACCCGGCGGTTTCGCGATGGAGATCGGATCGGACACGGTCGGGTTCGACGCCACAAACAAGAAGGCCAGCGCAGGAGTCTAGGTCCTGCCGCTGGCCAACGTTGACGGAAAAACGGCCCGGCTCAAGCGGCGGCCGGCTGGCCGGGCTGCGGCACCACGACCACCGGCACCGGGTAGCGGAGCTTCATGACGTCGTCGACCAAGACCTCGACGAAGTACAGGCCGCCGGCCGGGAACTCGATGTTCCCGAACACGCTGACGTTGGTGACGTTCTGGGAGGGGTCGGGCAGCACCAGCTTGGCCGCGCTCTTGCGCAGAACGGTCGTGCCGTCCGGACCGACCAGGCGGACCTGCTCGTTGAACTGGCCCACGCCGGCGGTCCACCGGTTGATGATGCACAGCTTCGGCGCGGTGATCGGCACCCCGGGGACGCGGATGACGCTGATCACGCCGAGGATGATGAGGTTGCCGCTTGCCTCCTGCCGCACGTCATCGCACAGCAGTGAGCATTGAAGGTCGGGAAGGATTCGGTTCGGAGTCATTTGCGGGCGGAAGGTCCCAGCCGTACCGGGCGAGGTCAAAACTTTCCCCGCGACATTTCTGCTCCCGGGACGGCGCGGCCTTCTTGCACGCCGATCAGCCCGCGGCTGCCCCGTCCGCCGCACTTCATCCCTTGTCGGCCTGCGCGGTCCGCCGGCACACTGCGCGACCTTGAAACTGTCCGTGAAAAGCGACTATGCCGCGCGCGCCGTGCTCTCGTTGGCGCGCCGCCATGGCCAGGACCACGCCACCCGCGTCGAAGAGGTCGCCTCGGAGAACGGCATCCCCTCGAACTATCTGGTCCAGATCCTGATCGAGCTGAAGTCCGGCCAGATCGTGAAGAGCCAGCGAGGCAAGGAAGGCGGCTACCGGCTTGCGCGTCCTCCCGCGCAGATCTCCTTTGGCGACGTTCTCCGTTGCGTGCATGGACAGCTCTTCGATTCGCCTGCCTTCACCGACGACACCTGCCCCGCAGAACTCCGGGATTGCTGGCGCCGGCTCCGCGACGTGCTTGATGCCGAGGCGGCGGCGATCAATTTCCAACAACTGCTCGATGCGGGCACCGGCAAGCATCTCATGTTCGACATCTGATACCAAGTCGGGGTGATCTCTTTTCGGGCCGTTGGCGAGTTGCCCCCGCATCCCGCTCGGCTTGCAGGGCAAGCCGCCCACAACGTGAAGCCGAGTTCTGCCGGTATCCACCAGGAGTCGGTATGGATCGGCGGAACGTGCTGCCGGCATCTTGCCGGCAGAGGCTCGCCGAATCCCGCCCCGTGGGACCTTTCCGCGCGCGCCCGCCGTGCGAGCCGTCTGCCGGCGGGACGCACGGCAGCACGCTGTAAAAAC
>JANNAJ010000640.1:0-2107 GCA_031384285.1 Verrucomicrobiota bacterium | reverse complement strand
CCAGCGAACCGGCCTTGTCGGCCAGCACGAGGAACACGGCCTGCGCGACCTCCTGTGCCAGCACCGGTTCGCGCACCTGACGCAGGGCCGAGCCGTACACGAGGCCGAGATGGCGGCGGACGAGTTCGGCGAACGCGGGTTCGTCGCGGCGGGTGGCCCAAGCTTGGAGCAGTTCTTGGTCGTTCATGGCGGGCTTCGTTTCACCGGATAATCTCCGGCCGCCGCCGGACGGGACATCGGAGTCTTTTGTCGAGGCCGACTGGGTATGAATCTTATCGGAGCCCATCCGTGCGTGGCCTTCCCCCTCACCCCGGCCCTCTCCCTTGAGGAGAGGGAGGAACTTCGTCAGCGCTGGGCATCACCGAGCGCGGCCTGGCCGGATGTGTGTCCGGCCACCGGCACAGCCCGCCACCGGCTCCCTCTCCTGAAGGGAGACGCCTAGGGTGAGGGGGAACGGGACGGGCATTCCATGGAGCATTCACGACAGTCGGGCTGACCGGCTTCGCGATTTTGAAGACTGACAGCCCTGGCTCCGTCGGTCGAATCTCGACGCATGAACGCCATCTCCTTCCACCGCTTGCTCCGCCTCGGCTTGGCCATCGCCGCGTTCGGCGCCTCGCCGGCCTGGGCGGCGACGGTGGATTTCGCGAAGGACATCCAGCCCATCTTCGAGGCGAACTGCGTCAAGTGCCACGGCCCGTCGCGCAGCGAGAACGGCCTGCGGCTCGACCTGAAGGCCGAGGCGATCAAAGGCGGCGACCACGGCCCGGCGTTCGTCGCGGGAAAGTCGGACGGTTCGCTCCTCGTGCAAGCGGTCTCCGGCACCCACTCCGAGATCGCCCGCATGCCGAAGAAGGCGGACGCGCTCCCGCCCGAGAAGATCGCCTTGCTCCGCGATTGGATCGACCAAGGAGCGGTCTGGCCGGAGTCCGCCGCTGCGACCATAGCGGGCAAACATTGGGCCTTCCAACCCATCACCCATCCGCAGCCGCCCAAGGTCGGATCGAAGTCCCGCAAAGCCGTCCGCAACCCGATCGACAATTTCGTCCTCGCCCGACTGGAGCATGAGAAGCTCGCGCCCTCGCCGGAGGCCGATCGCACCACGCTCATCCGAAGGCTTGCGCTCGATCTCACGGGATTGCCGCCGACGCCCGCCGAGGTGGACGCCTTCGTCGCCGACCGCTCGACCGACGCGTACGCCAAGGCGGTTGAGCGCCTGCTGCGTTCACCGCACCACGGCGAGAAGTGGGCGCGCTGGTGGCTGGACGCCGCGCGCTACGCCGATTCCAACGGCTTCGAGAAGGACCGCACCCGCAGCATCTGGCCGTGGCGCGATTGGGTCATCCGGTCGTTCAACGAGGACAAACCCTTCGACCAGTTCACCCGCGAACAGCTCGCCGGCGACCTGCTCGCGAAGGCCGGGCCCGGAGCGCGTGGCGCGGACATGGAGATCGCCACGGGCTTCCTCCGGAACTCGATGGTGAACATGGAAGGCGGCGTCGAACCGGAGAAGTTCCGCGTCGAGACCATCATCGACCGTGTGGACGCCGTGGGACGCACCTGGCTCGGCCTGACCATCGCCTGCGCCCAGTGCCACAACCACAAGTTCGATCCCATCTCGCAGAAGGAGTACTTCCAGTTCTACGACTTCCTGAACCAGGACGTGGAGCCGAAGCTCGACGTGCCGGCGAAGGACACCCAGGCCAAGCGCGACGCCATCGCCGCGGCCGCCCGGGCCATCGAGGACAAGCTGCTCGGTGATCCCGATGTCGCCGCGAAGTTCGGGCGTTGGGTCGATGCGGCCGGATCCCGCGCCGTCGAATGGCAGCCGATCGACCCGAAGGAATGGCACACCACGCCGATGAAGTTCGAGAAGCAGGAGGACTTCTCGCTGCTCGGCGGCGGCGACGTCTACAACAGCGGCATCATCCGCGTCTGGGTCGACCTTCCGCAGACCAACCTCACCGGGTTCCGTTTCGAGGCGTTGAACCACGGCAACCTGCCGTCCGACGGTCCCGGGCTCGACGGCAACGGCGATTTCCTCATCACGGAATTCACGGTCGAAGCGACACCCCTGAAGGAGCTCGCCGCGCCGAACGCGGGTGCG
>JANNAJ010000635.1:0-9666 GCA_031384285.1 Verrucomicrobiota bacterium | reverse complement strand
GACAGGCCGTCTTCAACGGGCCCAAGGCCGCCTGTTCCGCGTGCCACCGGATCGGCTATGTCGGCGGGAACGTCGGACCCGAGCTGACCAAGATCGGCGAGGTCCGGAGCGAGCGCGACCTGCTGGAGAGCATCGTGTATCCGAGCCAGAGCTTCGTCCGCAGCTACGAGCCGATGACCGTGGTCACGAAGGACGGCGAGGTGTCCAACGGCATCGTCAGACGCGACACGGCCGAAGAGCTGGTGCTGGTCACCGGCCCCGGCCCGGAGGTCCACATCGCGAAGGCGAAGATCGCCGAGATGCGTCCGGGCACGCTGAGCGTGATGCCGGCCGGGCTCGACGAACAACTGACCCGCCAAGAGCTGGCCGACCTGCTGGTCTTCGTGAAGACGGTGCGATCGCGGTGAGGCCAATGAACCACAGGCTGACCAACGCGCTGCTTCTGAGCTCGACCTTCGGGTTGTCGCACGTCGTGCTTTTGGTGGGCTGGGTCACACCCGACGCCTACAGTTCTGTCTATCGTTTGAAGTCGCTCCAAGAGGCCCGCGCGATCATGCCGAACTTCACGGAAGTCGCTGTGGACCATTCTCGGTTTTTTGCCGTGGCGATGGGCTTGATCGGTTTCGTCACCGCGATTTTCATCCATCGGATGCCGGAGCGGAAGATCCCATTCGTGACCATCGGCTTATGCTGTCAGTGGCTGGTCGCATGGGTGGCGATGCTGGCTTTCCTCTTCGAAGCAGTCACAGGAGAGTGGAGCCTGCATCATGATCCGGAGTTCAGCATCTCCGCGTTCATGCGTTTTGGGGCAGGTGTTTTCCCGGTGACACTGACGTCCGTGCTCGTACCGCTTTTCATGGCCGTAAAAGCTGCGGTTAGGGAAAACTGATCCAAAGTCGCCCCGAGTAGATCTTCCCCTCGACACGAAAACGCCGCGCCCTGGATCGGGCGCGGCGTTTTCTTTTCCCTGGGTCGGGCGGCGGCGCCCGGCGGTTCAGTAATCGGAATCCGGCTCCAGCGGTGGGCGGACGCCGTATTTCTTCTTGAGCGTCTCGAGCACGGCGAGCGGTTTCATGCCGCCGGTGCAGGTCGGGTCGCTGAGCGACGCCGCCGCGGCGAGCACGCCGGTGAGCAGCGACTTCTGGAGCTCCCAGCCCTCGTGCAGGCCGAGCAGCACCCCCGCGCAGAAGGCGTCGCCGGCGCCGGCGGTGCCGGCGATGTGCTTGTCCGGCACCTTGAGCGACGGTTGCCAATGGTCCTTGCCGTCGCGCGTCCGGGCGAAGCAGCCCTCGGGGAAATGGATCACGACGAGCTCCTTCACGCCGTGCTGGAGGATCGCGCCGGCGGCATGGCGGAGGGACACGGTGTCGAGCACGCCTTCCTTGCGGATGCGGAAGCCGGTGACCTGACCGGCCTCGTATTCGTTGATGATGGCGTAGTCGCAGTGCTTGAGCGCGGGGACGACGATGGTCTTGAAGCGGTCGCTGGCCTCGCTGACCACGTCGATGCTGGTCTTGATCCCGGCTGCCTGGGCGGCGGCGAGCAGCTTGGCGGCAGGCGTGATGCCCTCCTTGTTGACCGCGTCCAGCTTGTCGAGCAGCAGCAGGTAGCCGAGGTGGAAGATCCGGGCCTTGGACCTGGTGAAATCGATGTCTTTGGCGTCCCAGAGGGCGTTCGCGCCGCGGTAGTGGAAGAAGGTGCGCTTGCCCGTGCCCTGCACGGTCATGACATCGGTGTAGCTCGTCGTCGCGTCGGCCGTCGACTTGAGGTACTTCGTGTCGATCTTGTGCTTCACCGCGTCGGCCAGGATCTGCTCGCCGAGAGCGTCCTTGCCCACGAGGCCGGCGCCCATCAGCGGGAACTCCACGCCCATCTTCGCCAGGTCGAGCAGCACGTTGTACGGCGATCCGCCGGTGCCTTGGTGCTGGCTTTTGATGTTCGCCAGTTGCTCGGCACCGGGATAGGTGTCGATGAGCTTGACCTGGTCGATGATCCAATTGCCCCCGGCGAGGATGCCGGAGCGTTTGGAGGCTGCGCTTGCTTTCATGCGTGTAGGGACGGGTGCCACGAAAGGGGTGTAACCCGATGTCTCCGTGGTCGGGCGACAGCGTAGGGGAAGGCCCGCCGTGCTGTCTCTAAAGAATTCAGGCCGCACCGTTTCGGCGGAAGATGAGCTATTTCTACTTGGCATTCGCCGGGAAAACATTTACCGCCGTGAAAAATCGTCCGGGCGTTCGAGCCCCCGACAAATGCAATCCATGAAATCGAGATTCTCCCTTTCTTCGGCCGCGGTTGCGGTGCTGACCCTCGGGCTGACCGCCCGAGCGGCTGTGTTCAGCGACTTCCGGTTCCAAGGGAACCTCGATAGCACCGGCGGCTCGGGGCCCAGCCTCACGGACCTGGGTCCGAGCAACGGATTCACCACGGCCACCGTGGACAGCGCCTCCAAGACGGTCTTCAGCTTCGCCCGGGGCACGGGTTTGTCTCTGGATGTCTCGGCCTTGCCGGATAAAAACCTTTTCACCGTGGTCGCCTTGTTCGAGTTCACCGGCGAAAATTCAGGTGGCTATGAGCGCATCCTGCAGACGAAGAATTTCACGACCGACGTCGGTCTTTATTGGCAGGCCACCAGCCTGCGATTCTACAGTTCACCGGGAGGACCGACCGGCGTCCATCAGAACGGACGCTTCGAGCAGGTCGTGTTGGTGAACGACCACGGAAATCTGAGCGGCTATGCCGATGGCGTTCTACAATTCAGCGCCGTCAACGACGCCTCGGTCAGTTCCGCCAACCTGATGCATTTCTTCCGGGACGACGTCGGTGAAGATTCCAGCGGTCAGGTCGCACGCCTGCGCCTCTACGATACTGCCCTGACGTCGCTTGAGATTGCCGGGCTTGACCGTGCCGCCGTTCCAGAACCCGCCGAATACGCCGCCGTCGCCGGTCTGGCGCTCTTGGCCTTCGGCACCTGGCGGCGGAGCCGCCGCTGAGCGTTCTCCCGTACCCATCCTCCCCGGCCTTGCGCCGGGGTTTTCTTTTTTTGGGGTGCGCCGGCCCGCATCAGGCCACTTGGGTCTTGGCACCTGCGGCCTTCGGCCCGGGGCGCTTCACCACCAGAGATAGTCGATGTTCGGGGCCGGGGACGTGTTCCAGTTCTCGAAGCCGGCCGGGAAGACGATGTTCCCGACGTGGCCGTCGGCGTACATCATGTTCCAGCTGCGTTTGCCCCGGTTGTTGTGCCAGATGCTCTTGGCCTTTGTGCCGGCGTTGACCCGGCCGTCGCCGGCGTCGCGCGAGCCCATCCACGGCCAATCGCCCTGCATGATCTTCGTCGTGGGACGGAGCGCGACCTCGCTGGTCTTCATCGGCCTGGCTTCCGGCGTGTTCGCGCCGGCGCCCTTGTCGCCGGTGACGTGCTTGACCCGGTACCAGTCGACGGCCCACATGGGCAGGTAGCTGTTGCCCCAGCCGAGGAAGCACGATTTTGCCTCGGGCCAGTAGCTGTCGCCTTTGTCCGAAGGGCAGTGCCACACCTCGAAGGTGTTCCCGGCATAGACATTCAGCGGGCGGTTGGTCTCGCCGGGCGAGTTGTGGACCGCCACCGTGCCGTTGGTGGGCCGTCCGCCCTGGGTGGCCCAGCTGCCGTGCACCGGGAAGGAGTCGCGGTTGTCGTCCGCGTACATGTGGTAGGCGAGGTGCTGCTGGTGCTGGTTGCTGACGCAGCGGATCGAGGCGGCCTTGACCTTCGACCGGCCCAGAGCGGGCAAAAGCATCCCGGCCAGGATCGCGATGATGGCGATGACGACGAGGAGCTCGATGAGCGTGAAGGCGGCGCGGGTTGGAGTCCTCATGGATCGCCCCTGCCTATACCTGCCACCGGTCGCCTGCAAGCGGCCAATCGGTCGTTCGGGGAGCCTCGGGCGGGGTGGCCCGGCCGTCGCGCTTCGGACCGATGGAGGTGAAGACGTCGCCAGTGCCGGCGGCAAGGGCGGCGTGTCATGTGGCACCGGGTTTTCGCTAGCGGCGGAAAGTGCCGGCGGTTATCTCCATCCCATGTCCGTCCATCGTGTGGTGATCTGGTCCGCAGCCCTCGCGTGCGCCGTCCTCGGCACTTCGGCGGCCACGCCGTCCCCGGGCGTCGAGGCCATCGCCAAGCTGCCGCCGGCCGTCGGCCGCGCCGTGGACTTCAACCGGGACATCCGGCCGATCCTAGAGACCAGTTGCGTGAAATGCCACGGGCGAGGCAAGGCGAACGGCGACTGGAAACTGGACACCCGTGAGACGTTCCTTCAGCCGGGCGATTCCGGGCCCGCTGCCGTCCCCGGGGACAGCGCCAAGAGTCGTCTGATCCACCTGGTCGCGGGCACCGATCCGGACGATGTGATGCCCAAGAAGGGCTCGAAGCTGACGGCGGAACAGGTCGGGTTGCTCCGCGCATGGGTGGACCAAGGGATGAAGTGGGATCCACAGGTCACCTTCGCCAAACCGCCGGCGAAGAACCTCCGGCCGCGCCAGCCCGAGGTGCCGAAGGGGAAGGCGACGCATCCGCTCGACCGGTTCCTCGACGCGTACTTCGCCGGCCACGGCGTGAAGCCGGCCCGCGTGGTGGAGGACCGCCTGTTCGCCCGGCGCGTCCACCTCGACGTCGTCGGGTTGTTGCCTTCGCCGGAGGAGCTCGAAGCCTTCGTGAAGGACCGTTCACCGGACAAGCGGGCCGTGCTGGTCGCGCGGTTGTTGGCCGACAAGCAACGCTACGCGCAGCATTGGCTCGCGTTCTGGAACGACCTTCTCCGGAACGACTACAAGGGCACCGGCTACATCGACGGCGGCCGCAAGCAGATCAGCGAGTGGCTCTACGCGGCGCTGCGCGATGGCAAGCCGTACGACCAGTTCGTGCGCGAGCTGGTGGACCCGACCGCGGCGAGCGAGGGTTTCTCCAAGGGCATCGTTTGGCGCGGCACGGTGAACGCGTCGATGACGCCGCCGATGCAGGCCGCGCAGAACATCGGGCAGGTGTTGATGGGGGTGAACCTGAAGTGCGCCTCGTGCCACGACTCGTTCGTCGACGACTGGCAGCTCAGCGATGCCTACGGCCTGGCCGGCATCTATGCCGAGGGCCCGATGGAGATGGTCCTGTGCGACAAGCCCACCGGGAAGGTCGCGCCGCTGAAGTTCCTGTTCCCGGAGCTCGGCGCGGTGGACCCGAAGGCGCCGAAGGCCGCACGGCTCTCGCAGCTCGCGAAGATCATCACCGGCCACGAGAACGGCCGGCTTCCTCGCACCATCGTGAACCGCCTCTGGGCGAAGCTGCTCGGCCGCGGTCTCGTGGAGCCGCTCGACGTGATGCAGAACGAGGCCTGGAGCGCCGATATGCTCGACTGGCTCGCCGAGGACCTCGTCGCCCACGGCTGGGACCTGAAGCGCACGTTGGCGATGATCCTCACCTCGGAGGCCTATCAGTTGCCGTCGGTCGACCTGCCGGACAAGCCGGCACCGGACTTCGTGTTCCGCGGCCCGGGCGTGCGACGGTTGAGCGCGGAGCAGTTCCGCGACGCGTTCGGTTCGCTCGCCGGGGTCTGGCACGACAAACCCGAGGGCGGCCTCGACCGCCTGTTGATCGAGCCCGGTGAAGCCAAGGCGCTGGCGGCGGATGCCTTCTGGATCTGGGGCGACGCCCATGGCGCGACCGGCGTGCCGGCGTCGACGAACTGGTTCCGGCGCACGCTGGTGCTCACCGGGGCGCCGACCGAGGCGACGCTGTTCGTCCATGCGGACAACTCGGCGAAGGTCCACGTGAACGGCGACCGCGCACGCGGCACCGATTCGCCGGATTGGAGCCAACCCGGCGTGTACGACCTCCGCTCGCGCCTGAAGGCCGGCACCAACCTGATCGCCATCGAGGTCGTCAACGGCGGCGGCGGCCCGAACCCTGCCGGCCTGCTGGTCTACGCGAAGCTCCGCGAGAAGGTCGGCGCCTCGGAGCACGTGCTCGACATCGCGTCCGACGGTTCGTGGAAGGTGTCGGCCCAGCATGCCGAAAAGTGGCGGGACATGTCGTTCGCCGCGGATTGGCCGGCGGCGCAGGTCCTCGGACCGGCGTCGATGGCGCCATGGGACCTCGGCCGGAGCTTGGCGGGCACGGTGGCGGGCCGGACCCTCTACGGCAGCATCCGCGCATCGTTGTCCGATGCGGATCCGCTCGCGCTCGCCTTGGGGCGTCCGAACCGCGAGCAGGTCACCACCGTCCGGCAATCCACCGCGACGACCATCCAGGCGCTGGAACTCACCAACGGCGACACCTTGGCGAAGCTGCTCAAACGCGGCGCGGAGCAGCTGGTCGCCACGAACACGGACGGCCGCGTCCTGGTCGACCGGGTCTTCCGCCAGGCGCTGAGCCGTCCGCCGACGCGGAAGGAGCTCGACCTCGCGTCCGGTCTCGTCGGCCAGAAACCCCGTCGCGAAGGCGTGGAGGACCTCCTGTGGAGCGTCGCCATGCTGCCCGAGTTCCAGCTCACCTACTGAGGCCGGATGATGCGGCAGGAGCGCGGATGTCCGTGTCCGCGAGCGGGACTCTAAAGATGGCGCGGGGGGTAGGGCGGTGTTGCCGCACCGCCGAAACTTTGGCCGGAACCAGCGAAGCGAAGTTCTGGACTCCCCCATCAGCCCAAAATCGCCAGGCTTGTCCGCTACCTCAACCGTACCTCCGATCCCCCGCCGGGGAACATGGTGATGTGGCGGGGCCTTTCAAAACTCGATGACATCCATCTGGGCTTCCTGTCAGGCCGAACATTTGTGGGTGATTGAAAGCTCGGCGTTACGCTTGCTCACAGCCGGCAACCATCACAGCTTCACCACCGCCGCGAACGCCAAAGCCGCTTTCTACCGCCTGCGCCGGCAGTGAGGGTCTAGCTTCTCGGAAAATTCACCGCGGGAAAGACTGCACGGAAACGCCCGGTGTCATCGGACACGCAACTTCGCGTTTCCCCGCCGCCTTGATCGCGGTGTAGCCCGGTCGTCAACATCCCCGATTTCACCCGCCGCGACTTTGTGAAGGGCCTCAGCGCCGCGACGCTGGGCGCGCTGGCCGCGGGCTATCCGCGTCAGTTGCTCGGCGACTTGCCGGCTGCCCTTCTACGCGACCACGTTCATTCCCTCCCGGCTGATTTCGATGAGTGAGTTGTCCCGCAAGGCCGCTTCGATCTGCTCGAAATGCCTTTCCAGCAACAAGAGTAGTTCGTCGGTGGCGATGTTGCCGGTCCGCACCAGGAGCAGCTTGAACGGTTTTCCGTGCAGCAGATGCGAGTGGTAGAAGTCCCGGTCCTTGGAGACCACGACGCTGCGCTCCTGAAGGGAAAGCTGGTTCAAAGCGCTGTCAGTGGTGTCGTTGCCAGCGGGAAGCCGCGAAGTGTGGACCGCCTCATGCCCGAGCCGATGCAGCAGGTCGCACAGTGCCGGAGGCAGATGGGCGTCAACGAGGAACTTCATGCCGCCAACACGAGGTGCCGGCTCCGCAGTTTGAGCGACTGGTTGGCGAATTCGATGCAGGCGAGCAGGTCGTCCTTCTCCAGATCGGTGAACTGCCGCAGCAGGTTCTCGATGGTGTCGCCGCCCGCGAGATATTCGAGCATGGCCTCGACGGGATACCGCTTGCCCCGGATCACCGGCTTCCCGTGACAGATGTCAGGACTGATCGTGATCCGTGCCAGCAAGGCGTTGTCGTTTTCAGTCTTCACGGCGACAGGCTAAGCCAGCCGGAGGGTCTGGTAAATGCCCGAAGTGCTGCTGCCGAAGTGCCGAGCAGCCATCCTGAGGATGCTGATTCCACGAAAGGGAGACGGTGTCGCGACGCCGAAACTCGGCCTGGACCAGCGCAGCGAGTTTCGGGCCCACCGGGCTGGCCGCGATGCTTCGCTGGTGACCATTCCACAGCCAAGCGGCAGCTTCGCCCCACCCTTCGAGAATCGTGTCATGATGCGCCTTCGGTGAGGCCGTTCTTGGGTGCACAACTTCACGTTTCCCTGCCGCCTTGATCGTGGTGTAGTCCGGTCGTGAACATCCCCGATTTCACCCGCCGCGATTTCGTGAAGGGCCTGGGTGCCGCCACCCTTGGCGCCTTGGGCGCGGGATATCCGCGCCAGCTGCTGGGCGAGGAGCCGGTCGAGAAGCTCGCGGCGACCGCCGACACCGTGATCGTCCTGTGGATGGGCGGCGGCATGGCGGCCACGGAGACCTTCGACCCGAAGCGCTACACGCCCTTCGAGAAGGGGATGGACCCCAACACCGTCCTGTCGACCTTCCCGTCGATCCCCACGGCGGTGGACGGCATCCGTTTCAGCGCAGGCCTCGAGCGCACCGCGAAGGTGATGGACCGGGGCACGCTCATCCGCAGCTACACCGCGGGCGACCTCGGGTTCATCCTGCATTCGCGGCACCAGTTCCACTGGCACACCGGCTATGCGCCCCCGCAGACCGTCGCCTGCCCGCACATCGGCGCGGTCATCGCGCGCACCCTCGGGCCCAAGGACCCCGCGGTGCCGGCCTTCATCAACATCGGCCAGCGGTTCGATGTCGGCGAGGGCGAGGAGCTGAAGGCCTTCACCTCGGCGGGCTTCCTCGGGAGCGAGTTCGGTCCGTTCAACGTGGCCTACCCCGATTCCGCGAAGGACGTCGTGACCCCGCCGGGCGGCATGAGCCCGGGTCGGTTCGAGGACCGCGACAAGTTCTTCCGGCGTCTCGTCGAGGCCTCGCCGGTCGGTCAGCTCGGCAGCGGATACCAGAAGGATTCGTTGCTCCGGTCGCTGGACAACGCGCACCGCCTGCTCGGCTCCCCCGCGGCCAAGGCCTTCGACCTCACGCTCGAGAAGCCGGAGACCATCGCGAAGTACGTGCCGGGCGGATGGGATTTCAGCAAGAAGCTCGGCGGCGACCAGAACCGGGAAGGCAGCTATGAGAAGGCGAACATCCAGCGCTTCGGCCTCGGATGCCTGCTCGCGCGGCGGCTCGCCGAGGTCGGCGCGCGCTACATCGAGGTCACCACCGAGTACATCCCGTTCCTCAACTGGGACACCCACGAGCACGGCCACGAGAAGCTGACCAACATGAAGGTCGCCATCGACGGCGCGATCTCCCAGCTGGTGCTCGACCTCGAGGAGCGCGGCATGCTCGACCGCACGCTCATCGTGCTCGCGAGCGAGTTCAGCCGCGACATGATGCAGGAGGGCAAGCCCGACCGGCCGATCCAGGACCAGGTCCCAGTGCCCCAGAAGATCGAGTCGCTGACGCACTACGGCATGCACCGCCACTTCACCGACGCCGGTTGCGTGCTGCTCTTCGGCGGCGGGATGAAGAAGGGCCATCTCCACGGGCTCACGGCCGACGAGCGCCCGTGCAAGACCATCAAGGACCGCGTCGTCATCGAGGATCTGCACGCGACGATCTACCGTGCGTTGGGCATCTCGCCCAAGCTGTCCTACGAGATCGAGAAGCGGCCGTTCTACGTCACCCGCGACGGCCTCGGGAAGCCGGTCGCGGACGTGTTCGCGCGCGGTATCTGAACCCGGCGCGGCGGCGGCCGGCCACGGTCCGGGGTCCGCTCCGGGTCGGTGCGCTACTGCGTCGGTTTCTTGAACTTGGAGTCGTCCGGGTTGCCGCCGGTGCCGACGTCGG
>JANNAJ010000594.1:0-10216 GCA_031384285.1 Verrucomicrobiota bacterium | reverse complement strand
CCGGACCCGGGCAAGCCGCTCACGCTGAAGTTCTGTGCCCGGTGCCATGCCGAGGACGGCGACCGGGACGTGCTGCACCAGGTCCATTCGCACACCATCCGGGTGCTGGTGGACTTCGGCTACATGCCGCCGAACCGTCGCCTCAAGCCCGAGGAGGTCGCCGAACTCAAGGCCTGGCTGGAACGCAAGCCGTAGCCGCCGGTCCGGGATCGCTTGCGCCAACTATCGTTTGGCAAGTGCTCCCGGTGCCGTCACCTTCCTCAAAATGAACCGCCTCCTTCTGGTCGCTCTGATCGCCGCGGCCCTCGCTCCCGTCCAAGCCGCGGATCCGGCGAAACCCGCTGCCACGCCCGCCGCTGCCGCGACGAAGAACCTTCTTCCCGATGACGGCGATGCTGCGTGGAAGGATATCATGGCCGCCACCACGCCGCCGGTGCCGCCCGCGGAGTGGAACCAGAAAGAGCCCTCGAAGGACGAATACGACGCTTTCCGCTTGAAGATGGGCGAATCCGCCGCGGTCGCCGCCGACAAGGCCAAGGAATTCCAGGCGCGCTTCCCGAAGCATGCCCATGCGGACGACGCCAAAGAACTCCGTACCGAGATGCTCAAGGCGGCCGTGTCGCTGGGCGTGGCTTCCCGACGGGACGAGCTCATCGCGCTGGTCGGCAAGGACGGCGGTGCAGGGAACAGCGGCGGCGCCTCCGCGACGCCCGCGTCGAGCGATGCGATCGGCAAGCGGATGTCCGAAGCCGTGACCGCGGCGCGGAAGCTGGAAGGGAAGGGCATGAAGGCCATGCTCGCCGAGTTCGAGACGCAGATCCGGTCCATCCAGAAAGATTTCCCTGACCGGCCCGAGGTCTACGGCGCTTTGCTCGAGGTGGCGCAGGGATTGGGCGGCGAGAAGGGCATCGCCATCACCAAGGAGGTCGAGGCGTCCAAGGCGCCGGACGAGTTCAAGAAGATGGCGGCGGGAGCCCGCGAGGAGATCCTCGCCGAGCAAAAGAAGACCGAGCGCGTCGGGAAGCCTCTGGACCTGAAGTTCACGGCGATCGATGGCCGCGCGGTGGACGTCGCCGCCATGAAGGGCAAGGTCGTGCTCATCGATTTCTGGGCGACCTGGTGCGGTCCGTGCATCGGCGAGCTGCCCAACGTCCTCGCCGCCTACGAGAAGCTCCACCCGAAGGGCTTCGAGATCGTCGGCATCAGCTTCGACCAGGAGAAGGACACGCTCGAAGCCTTCGTGAAGAAGCGCAAGATGGCCTGGGTGCAGTACTTTGACGGCGAAGGCTGGGGGAACAAGTTCGGCAAGGAATTCGGCATCCGCGGTATCCCGTCCATGTGGCTGATCGACAAGAAGGGCAACCTGCGCGACCTCGAGGCGCGGGACGGTCTGGCCGCGAAGGTCGAGAAGCTGCTGGCCGAGTGAACGCGGCGGTCCGTCGCCAGGACGGACCTCCGCTTCGTCGCAGGAACGCGACGCTGGCGCCTCGGGACCGTAACCGGTTTCGGGGATTTTGGCCGTTGATGCCTGACTCCACGCTGCGTGCCCGGATGAGGTCTCTTCTCCACGCATTGTTCCTGGTTTTCTCCGCCGCGGCGGGGCTCCCTGCCGTCATCGGCGCGGTGCCCGCCGTGGAGCACGTTGTCGTCATCGGCTGCGACGGCATGGGATCGCTGGCGTTCACGGAGACCAACGCCCCGGTGATGCACCGGCTGATGCGCGAGGGCGCCCACACGCTGCGGGCCCGCGGCGTCATGCCGACGTCGAGCTCGCCGAACTGGGCCTCGATGATCATGGGGGCCGGGCCGGAGCAGCACGGGATCACCTCGAACGACTGGCTGACGAACAAGTTCGAGATCCCGGCGCTGGAGGTCGGGCCGGAAGGGATGTTCCCGACCATCTTCCGCGTGATCCGCGAGCAACGTCCTGCGTCGAAGATCGTGTGCGTGCATGATTGGGACGGCTTCGGCCGGCTCTTCGAGCGCGGTGCGGCCGACCACATCGCGTGGGTCAAGGGCTCGCCCAACACCGCGGAACGTGTCATCGGCGTCATCAAGGAGCGGAAGCCGACCTTCACTTTCATCCATTTCGACGACGTCGACCACGCCGGGCACAGCTTCAATTGGAAGTCGCCGACCTACTACAAAGCGGTCGAGCTGGTCGACGGCCTCATCGGCGACGTGCTCAAGGCGATCGCGGACGCCGGGATGGGCGACAAGACGCTCGTGCTCATCACCGCGGACCACGGCGGCATCGGCACCAAGCACGGCGGACCGACCATCGAGGAGCTGGAGATCCCTTGGATCATCCACGGTCCCGGCGTCGCCAAAGGCAAGGTGATCGGCTCACCGGTGAACACCTACGACACCGCGGCCACCATAGCGTGGGTCTTCGGCCTCAAGCCCCCCGCCGTATGGATCGGCAAGCCGGTCATGGACGCCTTCATCCCCCGCTGAGCCGGGCTTCCTCCTTTTCTTCCCCGATTCTTTAGACGCCCAAAGCCCCTATCCCGATGCCATTGCCCACCGCCAAGGACAAACCGCTCTTCACTCCCGGCCCGCTGACCACGTCGCTCTCGGTCAAGCAGGCCATGCTCCACGATGCCGGGTCCTGGCACTGGGAGTTCAACGCCAAGGTCAAGGCCATCCGCGCCCGCATCCTCGGCATCGCCTGCCTGGACCAGGCCGGTGGATGGGAAGCCGTGCTGCTCCAGGGCAGCGGGACGTTCGGCGTGGAATCGGTCTTCGCCACCTGCGTGCCGCCCACGGGCAAGGTGGCCGTGCTGAGCAACGGGGCCTACGGCGAGCGCATGGTCCTGATGCTCCAGGCGCAGCGGATCCCGCATGCCGTCCTCCGCACCATCGAGGACACGCCGAACGATCCGGCGGCGCTCGACGCGCTGCTCGCGGCCGATCCGGCCATCACCCACGTCGCTGCCGTCCATTGCGAGACGACCACCGGCATCCTCAACGACATCGCCGCGCTCGGCGCGGTCACCCGCAAGCACGGGCGCACCTACATCGTCGACGCGATGAGCAGCTTCGGCGCGTACCCGATCGACTTCGACGCCTGCTCGATCGACTTTCTCATCTCCTCGGCGAACAAGTGCCTCGAAGGCGTTCCCGGGTTCAGCTTCGTCATCGGCCGACGCGCGGCGTTCTTCGCCACCGAAGGCTGGGCGCGGAGCCTGAGCCTGGACCTGCTCGGCCAGTTGAAGGGGTTCGAGAAGTCCGGCCAGTTCCGCTACACGCCGCCGACCCACAGCATCCTTGCCTTCGAGCAGGCGCTCGACGAGTTCGACGGGGAAGGGGGGATCGAGGGCCGCGCCGCGCGCTACCGGCACAACCACGCGACGCTCCTCGCCGGCATGGCCAAGATCGGGATGCGGCCGTACCTGCGACCCGAGGTGCAGAGCCACATCATCACCAGCTTCCCGTTCCCGTCCGACCCGAAGTTCACCTTCGACGCGTTCTACCGGCTCGTGTCCGACAAGGGCTTCATCCTCTATCCCGGCAAGATCAGCCAGGCCGACACCTTCCGCATCGGCAACATCGGCCGGCTCTTCGAAGCCGACATGAAACAGGTGGTGTACGCCATCGGCGAGGCCCTCGCCGAGATGGGAGTGAGGGTGCAAGGATGAAGGGTGAAGTGAGAATGATGAAGGGGCCGGCGGAACCGCGCAGTAGGAGCACGCCCCGATGGTGGCAGATCGGGTTCCTGCTTCTTTCATCATCCATCCTTCATCATTCGTCCTTGGCGGCTCCGCCGCTCCCGCGCGCCCACGCGCACAACGACTACGCCCACAAGCGTCCGCTGTTCGACGCGTTGGACAACGGGTTCTGCTCGGTCGAGGCCGACATCTACCTCGTGGACGGCCAACTGCTCGTCGCCCACGACCGCAAGGACCTGAAGCCCGAGCGCACGCTCCAAGCCCTCTACCTCGACCCGCTCCGCGAACGCGTCCGCGCCAACGGCGGCCACGTCCACTCCGGACTCGGTGCCGACAAGGCCTTGCGCCGACCGATCGCGGCCGCTGCGCCGGATGTGGAGTTCACCCTGTTGGTGGACATCAAGACCGACGGCCCGGCCGTCTATGCCAAGCTCCGCGATGTGCTCGCCGGCTATGCCGACATGCTCACCCGTTTCACTCCGACCAACACGACGCCCGGCGCTATCACCGTGATCCTCACCGGTGACCGTCCTGCCGCCATCGTCGCCGCCGAACCCCAGCGGCTTTGCGCTTTGGACGGACTCCTCCCGGACCTGGAGAAGAACACGTCCGTCCATCTGGTCCCGCTGGTGAGCGAGAGCTGGCGGCCCACGTTCGCTTGGTTCAAGGACGGCCAACTCGCCGAAGCCGACCGCACGAAGCTCCGCGAGCTCGTCGCCAAGGCCCATGTCCAGGGCCGTCGCATCCGCTTCTGGGGCGCGCAGGACAAGGATTTCGTCTGGCGCGAGCTCCATGCGGCGGGCGTCGACCTGCTCAACACCGACGACCTCCCCGGCCTCGCCGGGATGCTTCGTGCCGGAAGACCCGCCGCCGCGGTCCAACCCTGACATCGCCATCGACACCGTGACCGACCCGCTCGACCGCCTCCGATCCGAAGGCGACGTGAATCTCTCGCCGCGCCGTCGCGCGTGGGCCGCCGGCCATATCGGACCGGAGGCGCAGGCCGTGCTCGACGCCGACGCGGAGCGCTTCCTGCACCAGTCGCTTTCCACGCCGTGCCTCAACGTGCTCGCCAAGGCCGAGGGCGCGTGGATCGAGGATGTCGAGGGCCGGCGCTATCTCGACTTCCACGGCAACAACGTCCACCAGGTCGGCTTCTCCCATCCGCGCGTCATCACGGCGATCAAGCAGCAGCTCGACACGCTGAGCTTCTGCACCCGCCGGTACACCTGCGAGCCGGCCGTGGAATTGGCCGGCCGTCTCGCGGAGATCGCTCCCGGCGACCTCGACCGCGTGCTCTTCGCGCCCGGCGGCACCTCCGCCATCGGCATGGCGCTCAAGCTGGCCCGCATCGCCACCGGACGTTTCAAGACCGTCTCGATGTGGGACTCCTTCCACGGCGCCTCGCTCGACGCGATCTCGATCGGCGGCGAGGCGGTCTTCCGACAAGGAATCGGGCCGCTGCTGCCCGGCTGCGAGCACGTGCCGCCGCCGGAGCCGCACCGCTGTCCCTTCAAGTGCGGACACACCTGCAGCCTGGCCTGCGCCGATTACATCGAGTACGTGCTGGAGAAGGAGGGCGACGTCGCGGCCGTCATCGGCGAGACCGTGCGGTGCACGCCGTTCATCCCGCCGGCGGATTACTGGAAGCGGGTGCGCGCCGCTTGCGACAAGCATGGAGCGCTGCTCATCCTCGACGAGATCCCCATCGGTCTCGGACGCACCGGCAAGATGTTCGCCTGCGAGCATTATGACGTCGTGCCCGACATGCTCGTGCTCGGGAAGGGCCTCGGCGGTGGTGTGTTCCCCATCGCCGCGCTGCTGGCGCGCGAAGGGCTCAACGTCGCGACCAAGACCGCGCTCGGCCATTACACCCACGAGAAGAACCCGGTCGCCTGCGCCGCCGGGATCGCGACGCTCGACGTCATCCGCGACGAGGACCTCGTCGGCAACGCCGCGCGCCTCGGCGACATCGCGTTGGCCAAGATGACGGAGATGAAGTCGCGCCATCCGCTCATCGGCGATATCCGCGGCAAAGGCCTGCTGATGGGGATCGAGCTGCGACGGCCCGTAGCCGCCGAGGTGACGAGGCGGACGGCAGCCATGGGTCCGACGGTTCCACCCCCTCACTTCGGTGGCTTCGTGCCCGCGACCGACGAAGCGGAGCAGGTGATGTACGGAGCGCTCAGCCGGGGCCTGAACTTCAAAGTGACGATGGGCACCATCCTCACCCTCACGCCCGCGCTGACGCTCACCGAAGCCGAACTCGACCAAGCCCTTGGCATCCTCGACGTGTGCATCGGCGAGGTGGAAGCGAAGGTTCTTTGATCCCGGATGAACACCGACAGGACCCGGCGACGAGATCAAGAGGGTGGGAGCATCGGTTCCTGACCTGCCTTCACCCGTGCCCATCCGTGGTTGCCTTTCTTTCCCGATGACTTCGTTCCGCGAACGCGCCCTCGCCCCGTTCCCCGCCGGCTCGAACGGCGAGTACGGCATCCCGCCCGAACTGGTGCCGGTGATCGAGAGGGGCCAGGGCTGCCGCGTGTGGGACACCGACGGCCGCGAGTTCCTCGACATGACCATGGCGTGGGGCGCGGCGCTCGTCGGCCACGCGCATCCGAAGATCGTCGAGGCCGCGACGCGCCAAGCCGCGCTCGGCGCCAACTTCGCCGCGGTCAACCGCCGGTCCGTCGAGCTCGCCGAGCGGATCGCCGCGCTTTCGCCCTGCGCCGAACGGATCCGCTTCGTCGCGTCCGGCACCGAGGCCACCATGCTCTGCCTCCGCGTGGCCCAGGCCGCGACCGGCAAGCCGAAGGTGCTGAAGTTCGAGGGCGCCTACCACGGCCAGCATCCGGTCGGCATCACCAGCATGCTGAACGGCCGGCCCGCCGCGTTGCCGCAGTCCGACCCCAGCGGCGCCGGCGCCTCCTGGGTCGCCCGCGACGTGCTCGTTGCGCCGTACAACGACCTCGACACCACGTCGCGGATCCTGCGCGACCACGCCCACGAGCTCGCCGCCGTCATCGTCGAGCCGCTGCACCGCTGCCTGACGCCGGCACCGGGATTTCTCCAAGGTCTGCGCGACCTCACGCGGTCGCTCGGCATCGTGCTGGTGTTCGACGAGGTGGTCACCGGCTTCCGGCTCGCGCTCGGCGGCGCCCAAGAATATTACGGTGTCAGCCCCGACTTGGTCGCCTATGGCAAGGGCCTCGGCGGGGGATTCCCGCTCGGTGCCTATGCCGGTCGCGCGGACCTGATGGAAGTGGTGAACGAACATCGCCTGCCGGGGCCCAACTATGCGTGGTCCGCTTCCACCACGGGCGGCAACCCCGTATCTTGCGCCGCCGCGCTCGCCACGCTCGATCTCCTCTCCGAGCCCGGCCTTTACCCGCGCCTCCACGCTGCCGGACGCCGCTTGCGCCAGCGGATCGGCGAGGCGTTGGAGCAGACCGGCGAGGTCGCGCAGGTGCTCGGCGACGGACCGCTTGCCCAGGCGGCATTCTCGGCGCGGCCGGTCACCGACCAGACCTCCTGGCTCGCCAGCGACCGGGCGCGGGGCAGGGCGCTCATGTACGGGCTGCTCCGGGGAGGCGTCTTCCTCAACCCGATGGGCACGAAGCTCTATCTTTCCCTCGCGCACGACGACGCCGTCATCGACGAGTTCGCCGGACGTTTCGCCGAAGCGTTGACGGCCACCCGGGGAAGCTGAGCCCAGCGAGCGGCGGACTGGAAAGTCCGCGCTCCCGGCACGGCTCACGCTTCAGCGTGCTGCCGTGCGTCCCGCCGGCAGGGGCCGCCCGCTTCCCGATGGCTTCCGTGTTTGTCCGTGGCCTCGCCTTGCCAGGTTGCCTATGCCGGCAAGATGCCGGCATCACGTTGCTTGATCCGTCGGCGCTCCTGCCCACTGGACCTACTTCGCCTTCACCGGCTGGGCCTTCTCGCCGAGCTTGCCCTTTGTTTTGGCGTCGTCCTCCCACTTGTCGATCAGCGGCATCCGGCGGGTCACGTCGTCGAGCAGAGCCGCCGATTCTTTGACGTCACGGACCACGGTCGGCCGGAGGAAGACGAGCAGCTCGACCTCTTGGATGGTCTTGTCCTTCTTCTTGAAGGCCCAGCCGAGCCCCGGGACGCTGCCCAAGCCGGGGAACTTGCGGACGTTCTCGGAGACCTGCTTCTGGATGATGCCGCCGATCACCAACGTCTGGCCGCTGTGCGCGGTCACGTGGGTCTTGAAATTGCGGGTGTCGAGGATCGCCCCGCCGAACAGGGTCTGGCCCGGCTGGATCGTCGAGGACTCGGTGCGGATCTTGAGGTTGACGTCGCCGTCCTTGTTCACGTGCGGCACCACCTCGAGGATGACGCCCACGTCCTTGTAGGAGAAGCTCTGGTTCAGCGAACCGACCTGCGTGTTCTGGCTCTCCTTGATGAACGGCACCTGCGAGCCGACGAAGAGCTTCGCGGTCTCGTTGTCACCGACGTTGATCTGCGGTTCGGCGAGGACGTTGGCGTTGACGTTCTGCCGGAGGAACTGGATGAGGAAATCCATGCTCACCGAGCTGTCGATGACACCGGAGCGCAGCGAGGCGAGCGCCGCGGCGATCCCGCTCCCGCCGCCGTTGACCTCCGTCTTGCCGCCGAAGCCCTGCTTGTGCTTGGTCGTCGTGCCCGCGAGGATGGAGTTGTCGTAGTCGGCCGGGCTGAAGACCTTCGAACCGTCGGGCGACCAGCGGACGCCGAGCTTGTCTAGGAAGTTGCTGGAGACCTCGACGATACGGGCCTCGATCAACACCTGCGGAGTGGGGGCGTCCAGCTCCTCCACGAGCCGCATGATCTGCGGCAGCAAGTGGACGCTGGCGGAGACCAGCAATGAATTGCTGCGGTGGTCGGCCACCGCGCGGACCCGGCCGACGAGGTCGCTCACCTGCCGCGAGGTGGTGCGGCCGTCGGAGCCCCGGGTGGTGTCGGTCTGTCCGCCGAGCCACGGGAAATAGCCCTCCTCCTCGTTCTCCTGCTGCAACTCGAAGCTCTTGTCCGAGGTGATCCCCGCTTGGTTCTGCTGGGCGTTCTGCTGGTTCTGGTTCTGCTGGTTGGGCGCGTTGTTCTGGCGCAGCGGCGGGGAGCCGCCCTTGGCGAAGAGGACGTTGAGGTTGTTCGCGAGGGTGGAGGCCTTGGCGAACTTGAGGGTCACGCGGAAGGTGCTCTCACCGGCCTGGGACGGCACGTCGAGCCGCTTCAGCACCTCCTCGACCGCGGTGATGCCCTCCTGCGAGTTGGCGGTGACGATGATGGTGTTGGAGTAGGGTTCGCTGATGATCCGCACCTTGCCGTAGAGGCGGCCGACGTTGCGGTCGGCGGTCTGCGGCGGCTCCTCGTCGTAATACCAGTAGGGCCGCTGCTGCTGCGTCTTCTTGAGGAACAGCTCGTTCAGCACGTCCTCCACGTCGGTCGCGCTCACATACTTCAGCGAGAAGATGCGGGGCGCGAGCGACTCGCCCTGGACCGGCTCGTCGAGCGCCGCGATCATCTTGGTGATGCCCGGCAGCTCCGCGGGCGGGGCCTGGACGACGACGGTGTTGCGCCGCCGGTCGGCCACGACGTTGATCTTTTTCGTGTTCTTGGCCGGTGATTCGCCGCCGAACATGAAGTAGGGGTTGCGGCTGGAGCTATCATGCGACTGGAGCAGGTCCTTGAGCTGCTTCGCCACGTCCTCCGCCTCCGCGTTCTTCAGCGGGAAGGCGTGCATCACCTTCTCCTGCGCGTCGTCGGTGTCGAGCATCCGCACCACCCGCTCGAGCGAGCGGTAGTTGGCCTCGCTGGAGAGGACGATGAGCGAGTTGGAGCGGTCGTTGGCGGAGACATCGACGGAATCCCCGCCGCCCTTCGCGCCGAGTTTCTGGTAGAGCGGGCCGATCTCCTTGGCGAGGTCCTGCGCGCTGACGTGCTGGACCACCAGGACGCGGACCGTCCGGTCGCCGAGCTGGTCGGTGTCGAGCGCGCGGATGAGGTCGCCGGCGAAGTTCAGGCCCTCGGTGTAGTCGGTGATGATGAGCTGGTTGGCCCGGTCGTTGATCTCCAACGCGGCCTTGTCGGAGAGCATCGGCTTGAGCTTCTCGCGGACCTCGCTGGCGGAGGCGGTCTTCAGCGAGAAGATCTTCACCAGCCGCTGCCGGCCCGCCGGCACGTCCGTCCGCGACGGATCGATCAGCTCGGCGTCCAGCTTGGGCTCGCGGCCTTCGGGCACGATGAGGATCGAGGTGCCCGACTCGATGGCGGAGAAGCCCTCCATCGCCAGGGCGCGATAGACCAGGCTGATGGCCTGCCGGGGCGGGAGCTTCTTCGAGCCGACGATGGTGAGCTGGCACTGCGCCTGGGGATGCTTGAGCACGCTCTTGCCGGTCTGCTGCGCGAGCCACTGGACCACCATGTCGATGTTCGCGCCCTGGAAGCTGAGCTGGATCTCGTCCGACGCGGGCGGCGCGTTGGTGCCGGTGCCCGCCGGCGGCGCGTTCGTGGCCGCCGCGGCGGGGACGACCGCGACGGCC
>JANNAJ010000586.1:0-4893 GCA_031384285.1 Verrucomicrobiota bacterium | reverse complement strand
GGAGGCCAAGGGCATTGGACACCCGATACACCCTGAGATATAGGGATCGGCTACCGAGATTCGTCCCGCAGCGTTTCCTTACAACGACATACGGACATGTCAGGTTCCTAGGTCACGGCCTCAGCGCCATCGTCGGAGGCCCCGGCACCGCCTATTTCCAACAGCATCGACCCAGCTGCAGGTCGAATCCATGCGGTCTTTCAGATGATTCCTAGGACCTATTATGTATTAAGAAGTATGGTCTTTAGCCGTGTCATTATTGTTATTGACACTCATTGTCATTTTTAAGGAGAGAGAGGGATCAACAGCCCCAATCCGCAGCCGGCAACGGCTGACAACCCGCGCCGGAACCTGTCATGATCCTAGCCCTCTCTTTCCTGCGATATCGCCACGCCGCCGCGATGGCCGTCATCACCGCCATGACCGCCTTCGCGGACAACTACCATCCTGCGGCTCCGGCCGCCGTCGCTTCCCCCGGGGCGTCGAACTCGGTCGCGAAGGCGGCGCCGCCGAAGTACCCGTACGAGAGCATCGAGGCGCTGCGGAAGAAGGCGGTGCCGGGGCATCCGCTGGACGAAGCGCTCGGCGGTCGGACCCGGAACGGCACCGAGATCACGCCGCGAACGCCGGAATGCTTCCCTGCCGAGACCCGTGACCTGTTCTGGCGGATGGACATGGTCCCGTCCGGCAAGGAAGGGCAGTTGCGGCCCCTGGATTTCGACACCGACGGCGACGGCAGGATCGACGGCAAGGAGCGCGACGTCATCCGCGGCCGGAACACGTGGCTGCTCTGGGGCGCCGGCAACGAGAGCTTCTGGAACTGGCTGGCACAGGACGGCTACGGCATCACCGATTTCTTGGTGACGCTGGATTCACGACGGCGCGGTGACCGGTTCGTGCGCGCCGGACTCATCAACCAGCCGGGCTACCGGTCGAACACGGATCCGTCGAAACGCATCCTCGGGCTCTATCTCGACCTGCCGGTCGCGCCCGACCATGCCAATTCGGATCTTCCCGCAGGCTACCGGAGCATGGGCGCGGTGCTCGGCAACCCGCCGTGGGACCCCGATGCGAAGCGTCCCGTCATCCCGGGCGACCACGCGGGCAAGCAGCTGTTCGAGCCCGGCGACAAGGCCCTTTTCGAGGACACGAAGTCC
Organism: Verrucomicrobiota bacterium; assembly: GCA_031384285.1. Classification (GTDB taxonomy): domain Bacteria; phylum Verrucomicrobiota; class Verrucomicrobiia; order Limisphaerales; family UBA9464; genus CAIVQB01. The sequence continues at coordinate 3,736 of JANNAJ010000586.1, read as the reverse complement.
AGACTCGACGCGGCGGGCGACGGCCTGGACTACACCATCTACGGCTATCCGAGCGGCATCTTCGGTCTCCGCTTGTTCTTCAACCCCGATTTCTTCGGCCCGGGCCAAGGGCCGGCGGCGGCACGGACGTATTGGACCAACCAGGTGCTTGAGACGCACGACCGCTACTACACGGACCCGAAGATCACGGTGGACCCGAAGCTGGTCCGGCCGTTCCGGGTCAGCGTCTCGTGCGGATTCTGCCATATCGGGCCGCATCCGCTGAACCCGCCGACCGACCGCGAGGCGCCGGACTGGGCGAACCTCTCGTCCAACATCGGCGCCCAATATTGGAAACCCCAGCCGGCGTTCGGGAACCTCCAGACGCCGAACAGCTTCCTGTTCCATTTCTTGGCGAGCCAGCAACCGGGCACGGTGGACACCTCGCTCGTCAGCACCGACCACATCAACAACGCGAACACGATGAACGCCGTGTTCAACATCAACGCGCGCCTTGCCCGCGCCGAGTTGAACCCGACGGAGCGCCAGAGCCCGGCCAACGTCCTCGCCCCGAGCATCGAGGATCCCGGCCTGCCGGTCCTGCACAACGGCCAAGATTGGCGGCACACGCCGCGGGTGCTGCTCGACGGCTCAGATTCGATCGGCGCCTTCGGGGCCCTCGCCCGCGTTTACCTGAACATCGGCACCTTCTACGAGCAGTGGAACCTCTGCCACAACCCGATCATCGGGTTCCGCCCGCAGATCCCTTTCAGCCTCGAGGTCTGCCAGAAAAACTCCGTGTACTGGATGGTCAACGACCGGTACCGCGTGCCGTATCTGGCCGCCTACTTCACGTTCCTCAACAAGGGCGGCGGAGTCCCGAAGACCGCCTCCGAAACGGTCCCCTTGCCTCCCGCCGCCGGCCCGCACGCGAGCACTCAGCCGATGAAGCTGGCCACGGCCAAGGAGGCGGACGGAGCGACCCCGAGCAAGGCCGCCACGGCGCTGCTCGCCCTCGACTTGCCTGAGCAGCGGAAGCACGGGCGCCAAGTGTGGCTCGACCACTGCGCGGTCTGTCATTCGAGCAAGCAGCCCGCGGGTTTCGGTCTCGGCTTCGAGCACAAGCCAGGCAGCGCGTCGTGGGCCGAGCAATCCGCGCCCACCAACGCGCGGTATGTGCTGCCGATGGATGCGACCCATTGGGACGCTTACAAGACGAGCCCCGCCTACAAGGACTACAAGGGACGTCTTCGTGACCTCGTGCGCTCCACCAAGGACCTCGAGGGGGATCCTTTGACCGACCATCACCCCTTCTGGGACGACAACTATCTATCCACGGACATCCGCGTCCCGATCACGCTGGTCGGCACCTCGACGGCCCGCGCCGTCGCGAGCAACGGCATCGAAGGCCACGTCTGGGACAACTTCAGTTCCACCACGTACAAGGAACTGCCAGCCGTCGGCGCCGTCTCCTACTTCAATCCCGTGAGCGGAGGGACCGACACCTTCATCGCTCCGGGCGGCGGCCGCGGATATTTCCGGCCGGCGACCCACGTCTCGCTGTGGGCCACGGCGCCGTATCTGCACAACAACTCGATGGGCCTCTATCTCGACGACCCTTCGGTCAAGGGCCGGCTCGTACAGTTCACCGACGCGATGCGGCGGATGCTCTGGAAGGACAAACGCGCGACCCGGTCGCTCGTGTTGTCAGCCGACGAGCTCCGCTGGTTGGACGCCCTCCAGTCCGGCGACGATCCCGGGCCGCGGATCGATCCGGCGATGGTCGTGACACGTCCGGGCGATCTGCGTGGCGGCGCCTCGCCCTCTGCGGCCCGGGATCCCGGCTTCATCTACCGGGTGCCGCAGGACACCAGCGTCGCGTTCGCGCCGGCGTTCGTGCGGCCGCTGGTCCAGGGGGTCGCCGGCCCGGTCGTCACGGCCGTCGTCTCGCTCTGGCTCTGGGTCGTCTTGGTCGCGCTCTTGGCGTCCCTCGCCTGGAAGCACCGTCCCCGCTACCTCGGGGTCGCCTTGTTGCTCCTGTCGGTGATCGTGGCTGCCGGCATCGCGTTGACCGGCCTGGGCGGCGGCGGCAGCACCGCCGGCGTCCTGCTGATGGGCGCTGCCGGGCTGCTCGAGCTCAGTTCCGGTCAGTGGTGGATCATCGCGGTCGCCTTGGCTTTCTACGGGGTGATCTTCATCCAGGCCCGGCCCGATTGCGAGAAGACCGCCCGGACCTTGCTCTGGCTCCTGTTGGCCGCGGCCGCGTACGTCGTCTTCCGCTGGGCGGGCCCGTGGGCCGGTGGCGGTGTGGCGGTCGTCGCCTTGCTCATCGGTTGGAAAGCGCGCCCGACGCTGCCGGGTTTCTCCCGGGCCTTCTTCGCGACACTTGCCGTCGTCGTGGCGCTGATCGGTTACGCGGCGAACAGCTTCATCAACGGCCGCAAACTGTTGACCATCCCGGTCGCCAACGTCGCGATCGGACCGTTCCCGGTCCAGGTCGGTCCCATCCCCCGGGGCACTCCGGTCAGCCTCATCATGAGCATGGACCCGGAATCGCCGAAGGTGCCCAAGGCGGTGCTCTCGCTCGTCCTCGCGATGGCCGAGATCAAGAAACAGGGCCTCACCGGGGACGAGGCCTACCAGCTCTTCATCCGGCGCGCCGGCCAACCGTTGTTGGACGCGAGCAAGTGCCCCGACTTCGTGATGGACCGCGGACACCTGTTCGGAGAGTCGCTCAGCGACTCCGAGAAACAGGACCTGATCGCGTTCTTGAAGACCCTCTGATCTCCCGGTCCCTCGCCCCGACCCGCCATGAATGCCCAAGAAAGAAACCATGCGGCAACGTCCGAGGCTCCGGCCTTTTCGCCCGAGACGTCGCCGTTCGACTACCTCATCGTCGGATCCGGGGCCGGTGGCGGCCCCCTCGCCTGCCGCCTTGCCGAACGAGGCAAGAAGGTGTTGCTGGTCGAGGCCGGCCAGGATCCGAAGGAAGCGCTGACCGCGGCGGCGAAGCGGTCCGGACAGCGCCCGGAAGACGCGACCGCCGTGCTGGAAGCGCCGCTGTTCCACGGCGCATCGACCGAGGACGAGACGTTGAGCTGGCAATACTCGGTCCGCCATTACGAGGACGACGCGAGGCAGCGCCAGGACCACAAGTACGATGCCGAGCGGGACCCGTCGTCCCCGTCCTTGGACCCGGCAAAGCCCGGGTCGCCGCCGACCGGCAGCAGGGGCAAAGGAGGCATCTTCTATCCGCGGAGTTCCGGCGTCGGCGGATGCACGGGACACCACGCGATGATCGTGATCCGGCCCAACGACCGCGATTGGCAGAACATCGCCGACCTCACGGGCGACGAGTCCTGGAGCCCGGACAACATGGATCCGTACTTCGCGAAGTTCGAGCAGTGCCTCTACATCGACGAGTACCGCGGATTCCTGTCCGCCATGCTCGGATGGTTCTACACGGCCTTCTTGGCCGTAATGCGCTTCATCAACCCGAAATCGGTTCTTGACGAAGGAGGGCACGGGCGCAAGGGCTGGCAGCCGACCAGTTTCATCCCGCCCAGGCTGATCACCCGGATCGTGGCTACCGATGCGGAGTTCACGAAAGTGTTGCTCCGGTCTGCGTTCAAGGTGATCGAGGACAGCTCGACCCTGACCGCGGTGCTCAAGCGCCTGCTGATCACCCTTGGTTTCGTGCGGGCATTCGACCCCAACGACAGCGGGACACGGGCCGCCAACCCGGACGGCGGCGTGT
>JANNAJ010000475.1:0-2526 GCA_031384285.1 Verrucomicrobiota bacterium | reverse complement strand
CGGCAGAGGTCTGCAGAGGTCGGCGGATGCAGGCGGATGTAGGCGGACGTAGGGCAGGCTTTCCAGTCCGCCGAAATGCCCGGATGTTCGCGGCGCTCGGGATGTCCACGATGTTCTCGGGACTGACAGTCCCAAGAACCGGCAGGCTCGACAGCCTGCCCTACAAGCTCACGGCTAGGACCAGACGTCCGTTGAGACCCTCACGACCGGCTACATCCGGCGTCCCGGATCAGGCCGCCGCCGAGCAGGACGGAGACGCCCCGGAGTGGCGGGCCTACGTAGCGCAGACTGGTAGTCTGTATCGCGGTTTGGCAACCCGCTGGGTGTTGATGTCTCCAGTGCGAACGGTTCGCCGCCGCACTGGCCGGCTACCCGCCGGCGACACTGCAGACTGCCAGTCTGCGTCACCGCAGCCTACGTGCCCTCCATTTCCGATCGCACCCGGCCGGGCCGTCACAGGATGCCGCCGTCGATCTTGAGCACGGCTCCGGTGATGTAGCCGGCCTCGGCGCCCGCCAAGAAGCGCACCGCGGCCGCCACTTCTTCCGGACGGCCGAAGCGCCGCATCGGCACCTGCGCCAACGCGGCCTGCCGTCGTTCGGGCGGAAGCGAAGCGAGCGCCTCGGTGTCGATATAGCCGGGGCACACGGCGTTCACCGTGATACCGATGCGGGCGACCTCCTTGGCGAGCGACTGCGTGAGCGCGACCACGCCGGCCTTGGCAGCGGCGTAGTTCGCCTGTCCGGCGGGAGCGAGCAGCGCGCTGAGCGAGGCGATGTTCACGATGCGGCCGGAACGTTGCCCGATCATCGGCAGCAACACCGCCTGGCAGCCGTGGAAGGTGGCGTCGAGGTTCGCGGCGATGACGCGCGACCACGCGTCGGGCGGCAACGTGGCCAGCAGCCCGTCCTCGTGGGTGCCGGCGTTGTTCACGAGCACATCGAGGCGTCCGTCGGCCGATTTGATCTCGTCCACCGCGGCGGTCCAAGCCGCGCGGTCGGTGACATCGAGCGTCACGGTCCGGACGCGTCCGGCGGCCTCGCCGACCAACGCGTCGGCCGCGTCGCGACGCTCGCGCACGCCGAGCCAGACGCGATCCGCCGGGGAAGCCGAAAGGAAAGACCGCGCGATCGCCACGCCGAGACCGCCGTTGCCGCCGGTGATGAGGATGACACGCATCGCGGCGAGCAGAGACGGGAGGGCAACGCGAAGGAAGGGGGAAATCCTTCAACCCGCCCGAAACTCCGCGCCGACCGCCTGCTCGTTGCTGCCGACCACGCTGACGATGGCCCTGCGCGCCGCGCCGTGATGGATGGCATCCGCTGCGGCCACGAGCTGCCATGCGCTGCTCGCACCGAGTCCTTCGCCGAGGATCCGTCGGGGCGATATCCGTCGGCCGTCCCAGCCTTCCCAAGCCGCGGCTTCCGCCGTGTCGGCCTTCCCGCCGGCAAGGCCATCCACCAGCAGGTCGCCCGGATCTCCGACCACGCCCAAGGCCGCGCTCATCCGGCTGGCCGACGGACCGCGGCCACGTCCGGCGAGGAACAGCTCCGGCTCGGTCACCACGGCCAGTTCGACCGCCGACGGTTCGCGCCGCAGGCAGAGCGCGCCCGCTCCTTCCGCGAGCGGGGCTCCTCGGCCGAGAAGCCGCAGCGCGTCGCCGGTGAGCCAATCGACCTCCTCCGACGCGACGACGAGACAGCTGTCGACGCGGTCGTTGAGCAGCCAATCCGCGGCGAGCGCGAGCGCCTTGACCATCTCGCCCTGGTCGCCGACGACGGTGTAGTTGACCGCCGTGGTCCCGAAGAAGGCGGCCAGATGCGACGCCGGCGCGTTGAAGACGGTCTCCGGGAACACCAGCGGGCTCGCCGTCGCCGGCTCGCGCAACACCTCCGAATAGAAGCGCCGCGAATATCCCACGCAGCCGCCGAACGCGCAGAAGACGATGCCGAGCCGTATCTCGCCGGCCGCGATCCGCGCCGCGTCCTCCCCGACCGCCTCGATCGCCGCGGCCACGGCGAAGTGCGTGATCGGGCTCGTCCGCCGCAACCGCGGATGGGCCATGAACGCCGGGCGCGCCTCCGGGGCCGGCACGCGGCGGACCGACAACGGCACCGCATGGCAGGGCCGTTCCAGCGCGACCATCGGCACGGGCACGCCCGCGGCCAACGCGTCGCGCATCGCGGCGACGCCCCAGCCCGCCGGCGACACCGCCCCGATCCCGTGGATGAAGATGCGGCTCACGACCACCTCCTCAGCACGAGGCTCGCGTTCGCGCCGCCGAAGCCGAACGAGTTGGTCAACGCGTGGCTGAACCGGGCTTCCCTCGCCTCGCGCACGAGCGGGAACCCGCACGCCGGATCGGGCGCGCCTTCGCAGATCTGAGGCGGCAGCCATTGTCCGCGCAACGCCATGAGGCACACGGCCACTTCGACCGCGCCCGCCGCGCCGAGCAGGTGGCCGATGCCGGCCTTGGTCGAGCTCACCGGCAACGTGGAGGCGCGCGCGCCGGCCCAACGGGTGATG
>JANNAJ010000470.1:0-4194 GCA_031384285.1 Verrucomicrobiota bacterium | reverse complement strand
GAGGGGGCGGCCGTGTCCGGCGCCGTGAGCTGGTCCAGACCCCGTTTGAGCGCCGCCGCGAGGGCGGACCAGGCGGGCCGGGAACACGATCAAGACCCCGCTCGCCCGCCTGCAAAGGAGCGCCTTGTCGGGCGTTTCCGGTCTATTTGGTTTTGGCTGGTCCGGCATTCTTCTTCTGAGGTCGGACTTTCCGGAGTTCGTAGCTGGTCATTCCGGGGTTTCCAGCGACTTCGAAGCTCTTCCGCGTCCCTTCGGCACCCTCCGTGGCGATGGTCAATGTCCCGTCCTCGATCTTGAAGATGGCGAAGACCACCTGGCCGAGGCTGCTCTCCTGGCCTGGCGCACAGCCTCTGATGGTGGCGTGCAACTGCTTTGGATCTGTGCCCGCTGGCAGTGTGATGGTCGTCTCAAACCAAAAATTCGTGTCCCGGTGGAAATGGAATGAGTCGCCGGTGATCGTGATGGTGATCTTTTCGTCCGGCTGAGGGGGTGGTCCAGACTGAGGGGCCGTTTCAAGAAATCCGGTCTTCAAAAACCCCAGATCGATCTCACCGGGCTTTCGCTTGCTGGCTTCTCGGGGATCAGGCTTTTTGGAAGCCCCCTGATCGCCCAAAGCGACTCCCTCCCAGGTTCCTTGGAGAAGTTGCAGATCGGCATTGGTTGATCGGTTTGCAGCGCCTTTGGCGTCGGCGGTGAGTTGCTCGCCTGCGTTGGCGACGAAAGCGGCGACGACGCAAACAACGGCGCTGACAGGTCGAAATGGTTTCATGGCTTCAAGTGTCAGACCGATGGTTGCGTAGGTCGTTCGAGATTCGTGAAAAATCGTGGACGGTCCGCTTTCATGGGACGGGAGGAAACGCCTGACCGGTATCCGACCGCATCCTGCGTTCCCTCGGTGGTGTTCCGACTCGATCAACCCTCCTTCGCCAAGGCGGTCCGGAAGTTCGCGGCTTCGGCTTCGATCGAGGCCACGAGCTCGAGGAGATTCTCCGTGCCGCCGGATCTTGCCTGCAGCTCCAGTTGCGAACACAAGGCGGCGAGCCGTCGACCGCCCAGGTTGCCGGCGCTGCCTTTCAACGTGTGCGCCGCGTCCTTGAGTCGGCCGATGTCCCCGGCATCCGCGGCGGACCGGATCGCGGCCACGCGCGGACCCAGATCATCCAGGACCAAGCGGACCAGCTCGGCAAGGGCCGAGGGATCGCCCGGCACCCGGTAGGCATCCAATGCCGAGAGCTCCAGCGTCGGCAGCTCGGACGCAGGGTCTGCGGCGAGTTCCTTGGATTCCGGGACCACCGCGGTGACCGACGTCCGAGCCGAGGGGGCGAGTGAGTCCGGGGCCGTGAGCTGGTCCAGACCTCTCTTGAGCGCCGCCGCCAAGGCGGTCGCGTCGAGCGGCTTGGTGATGAAATCATCCATGCCCGACGCGAGGCAGCGCTCGCGGTCGCCGGCCATGGCGTTGGCGGTGAGCGCGATGATGTAGTGCGGCGGACGCACGCCGAAATCGCCATCGGCCTCGGCGCGGCGGATGCGGCGGGTCGTCTCGTAGCCGTCGAGCTCCGGCATCTGGCAATCCATCAATACGGCCTCGAACGGTTCGCGGGCCAGGAGCTCGAGCGCGGCCAAGCCGTCCGAGGCGACCACGGCGGAATGCCCGAGCTTCTTGAGCAGCGTGAGGGCGACGCGCTGGTTGACCACGTTGTCCTCGGCAAGCAGGAGCCGCAGGGGACGCGCGGCGCCGGACAAGGCGTCCACCATGCCGGTCTTGGCGAAGCGCCGGGTCTCGGACTCCGCCAAGATGTCCTCGCCACGGAGCAACCGGTCGATGACGTCGCGGAGGCGCGCCTGTTTCACCGGCTTCACGAGATGCCCGGCGATGCCGACAGTGCGCAGCAGACCGGGATCGAGGCGTTGGCCGAGCGGGGCCAGAAGCACCACATGCAGCGCGGCCAGACCGGGTGACGAATGCGCCTCGTGGGCGAAGGTGAGGCCGTCCATGTCCGGCAACTGGAGCTTCACCAGTGCGGCGGCGAAGGGACGTCCGTCGGCGTCTCCCTGCCGGAGCATCGCGAGCGCCTCCGCCGCGGATGCCGCGAACGCGGCCTCGACCGGCATCGCTCCGAGCTCGTGTTGCAGGGAAGCGCGGGTGGCGGCATGGTCGTCCACGACCAGGAGGCGCGGCGCCGGTCCGGACGGGGACACGGGCAGCGGAGCCGGCGTCGGGACCGTGGTGCTCCGCGCGAAGCGGGTGGTGAACCAGAACGTGCTCCCCTGCCCTTCGGTGCTGCTCAGGCCGATCTCGCCGCCCATGCGGGCGACGAGCTGGCGGCTGATGGCCAGGCCGAGCCCGGTGCCGCCGAACCGCCGCGTGGTCGAGCCGTCGGCCTGCTCGAAGGCCTCGAAGATCTTCGACTGCGAATCGGACCGGATGCCGATGCCGGTGTCGCGGACCTCGAAGCGCACCTGCACGTCGTCGACCGTGGAGGAGACCACCTCGGCGCGGAGCGCGACCTCGCCTTCCAGGGTGAACTTGATCGCGTTGCCGAGCAGGTTGGTGAGCACCTGGCGGAGCCGGCCGGCGTCGCCGCGGACGAACTGCGGCAGCCGGTGGTCGATCCACACGGAGAACTCGATGTGCTTGCTGTAGGCGCGCTCGGCGAGCAGCTCGGCCGTGTCCTCGATGGTGTCGCGCAGGTCGAGGTCCGAGGTCTCGAAGCTGACCTTGCCCGACTCGAGCTTCGACAGGTCCAAGAGGTCGTTGATGATGGTCAGCAGCGCGTTGCCGGCGTCGCGGACCAGCTCGGCGTAGTCGCGCTGCTCGGCGGTGAGAGGCGTGTCGAGCAGCAGCCGGGTCATGCCGATGATGGCGTTCATCGGCGTGCGGATCTCGTGGCTGGTGTTGGCGAGGAACTGCGACTTGGCCTTCGCGCTGGCGAGGGCGGCGTCGCGGGCGGCGGCGAGCTCGGAGTTGGCGCGGCTGAGCTCCTCCTCGGCGCGCTTGCGGGCGGTGATGTCCTCGACCGTGCCCTCGTAGTAGCGGAGCTCCCCCGCAGGACCGCGGACGGCCCGGGAGTTCTCAGAGATCCAGATCACGCTGCCGTCCTTGCGGAAGACCTGGCTCTCGAACTTGTCGACCTTGTCGGATCCTTGGAGGGCCGCGGCGAACTCGTCCCGCCGGCCGCTCTGAACGTAGAGCTGGTGCTCGATGTCGGTGCGCTTGGCGACCAGCTCCTCAGGCGTGTCGAAGCCGTAGATCTTGGCGAGGGCGATGTTCGCGCTGCGATAGTTGCCCTCGGGGGTGGTCTGGAAGATGCCTTCGACAGCGTTCTCGACGATGCCGCGGTAGTTGGCCTCGGCCTGTTCGAGCCGCTCCTGCGCGGCCTTCAGCTCGGTGATGTCCTTGGAGATGCCGAAGGTGCCGACCACCTCGCCGCGGGCGTCGCGCAGCGGCAGCTTGCTGGTGAGAGCCCAGGTGGCCCGCCCGTCGGCCCAGGTCTCCTTCTCGGTGAAGCCGAGCAGCGGCTCGCCGGTGGCGATGACGCGCCGTTCGTCCGCGAGCGCGTCGTCGGCGTGCTCTTTGGAGAAGAAATCGTGGTCGGTCTTCCCCTCGATCTGGCGGGCGTCCGCCTGGCCCAGCTTGACCGCCAAGGCGTGGCTCGCGCGGATGATCCTCGACGACCGGTCCTTGAAGTAGATCGCGTCCGGCGCCGAATCGAGGAGCGCGCGCAGGAGGTCCTGTTCATGGGCCAGCGCGGCTTGGGCGCGGTGCTCCGCGGTGACGTCCCAGAAGATGCCCTGGAGCCCGACCGGTTGGCCGGTCGCGTCGAGCAACGGCGTCTTGATGACATGGAACCAGTGCGTCTCGCCGTCGGGTGTGACGTTGATCTCGGTGGTCTCGAACAGCTCGCCGGAAGAGATCACGCGCTGGTCGTCCTGCGTGATGCGCGCCGCCACGTCGCGCGGGAAGAGGTCGAAGTCGGTCTGCCCGACGATGTCCGCCCGGGCCCGGTCGACCGTCTCGCAGAAGCGACGGTTCACGAACGTGAACCTGCCCGAGAGGTCCTTGCGGAAGATGTTCTGGGGAAGGCTCTCGACCAGCGCCTCGAAGAACGTCTCGCTGTCCCGCAGCATCGCCTCCGTGCGCCGGTGCTCCTCGGTCGCTTCGATGCCGCTGTTGAAAAGGTCGAGGACGTCCTC
>JANNAJ010000441.1:0-19168 GCA_031384285.1 Verrucomicrobiota bacterium | reverse complement strand
TGTCGGGCCATCGTCGCTCGTCGGCGATGTGGAGGCGGTGAGGGCCCCGGTCGCCGCCCCGCAGGCCGGCCGTATCGTCGAGCTCGACGTCCGCCACATGGAGCGGGTGAGCAAAGGCCAGCTGCTGGGCCGCATCGTCGTGGCCGATCCGAAGGTCCTCCAAGCGAACCTGGCCTTGAGCAAGGCCCGGATCGAGTTGATCCGGATGTCGCCCGTGCCGGAGCTCCGGCTGGGGAACAACGGCATCAGCTTCGAGAACCTGAGGCTCCGATGGCTGGAGCAACGGCTCTCTTTGGCCACCGCCAAGAGCGATCTGACCTACTACGAGGCCGAGTTCGCGCGAGCACAGAAGCTCTTCTCCGAGCAGCTCATCAGCCAGGCCTCGCTGGACCTCGCCCGCAAGAACGTCGAGATCACCCGCACCAAGATCGACGAGCAGACCAAGCTCCTCGCCGAGGCCGAGATCGCCATCCGATCCGTCAAGCCGGCGGATCCTTCCCCGTCCGTCGACGGCATGCCGGGTTCGGTGAAGGCGGCGATGGACGTGGAACAGCGGAACCTCGACCTGCTGGAGGCGCAGCTGGCGCCCTTGCCGCTCGTCTGCCCGATCGACGGTGTCGTGAGCGTGGTCCACCACCGGGTCAACGAGAGCGTCGCCGCCGGTGAAGCGGTCCTCACCGTCAGCGCCATCGCTGCCGACCGCATCGTGGCGTACCTCCGCCAACCGCTCACCTACGAGCCCCGGATCAACCAACCCGTCGAGGTCCGGGCGCGGTCGCATCGCCGCGGATCCGGGCAGGGACAGATCATCGCGATCGGCGCGCAGTTGGAGCCCGTCCTGGCCGAACTTCTCCCGATGAAGGCGGCGAACGGGGCGACTGAATACGGTCGGCCGATCGTCGTAAGCGTCCCTCCCGGTCTGGGTGTCCTGCCGGGCGAGATCGTGGACCTCCGGCCGATCGATTGATGGCGGCCGCCAAAATGCAGCTTGCCGCAGCGGGGTCGCGACACCATATATCCGCCCGCATTTCGCAACTTTAAACAGAAACTGACTATGGCTGACCTCGCCAACCGCTACCAAGAGAACGTCACCGGCAAGTATTTCGTCGACAACCAGTGCATCGATTGCGACCTCTGCCGCGAGACCGCACCCCAGAATTTCACCCGCTTCGACGACGGCGGCTACAGCTACGTCAAGAAGCAGCCCGAGACCCCCGAAGAAGAGAAGGCCTGCAAGGAAGCCATGGAAGGCTGCCCTGTCGAGGCGATCGGTGACAAAGGAGCCTGATCCGGACGACCAGAAGGTCCATGACGCCTGCCTCTCCGGCGGGCGTTTTCGTTTCCGGATGCCCGACTGCGGCCGATCCGGTCCAAAGGACCTGGCGTGGTCACTTCCCGAGACAGAACTGGGAGAAGATCGCGTCCAGCAGGTCGTCGGTCGTCGTCTTCCCGACGATCTCGCCGACCGCTTCCGCCGCGATGCGCAGGTCGACGGCGACCAGTTCGAGGGAGGAACCGCCGCGCAACTCGGCCGCCGCGCGCTGGATCGAGCCCTGGGCCCGGCGCAGCGCGTCCGCGTGCCGCGCGCTCACCGTGATCTGCGACGGGACCGACGACAAGCGGCCGCTCCACACGGTCCGTTCGATCGCGTCCTTGACCGCCTCGATACCGGCCCCGGTGGAGCAGCTGGTCGCGACGCCGGTCAAGCCGTCCGGAAGCCGGAGTGCCGCCGGGAGGTCGGCCTTGTTCAGGACGAGGACGCGTGGCCGTCCCGAGGCTTCCGCGAGCAGGTTCCGGTCGTCTTCCGTCAATGACCCCGAGGCGTCGAGGACGTGCAGGACCAGTTCCGCCTTCCCGAGCGCGGCACGGCTCCGGCGGACGCCTTCCGCCTCCACATCGTCGAAGGTCTCGCGAAGCCCCGCGGTGTCGATGAAGACGACCGGGATCCCGCGGACATCGGCGGTCTCCTCGACGGTGTCGCGGGTGGTGCCGGCGACCGGGGAGACGATCGCGCGGTCATGGCCCAGCAACTGGTTCAGCAGCGACGATTTCCCCGCGTTGGGGCGGCCGATGATCGCGGCCCGGATCCCGCGTCGGAGGACCTGCCCTTCCTTGGCGGTCTTCAGGAGCTCGGCGATGAGCACGTCGCCCCGGTCGAGCCGGCCGAGCAGCGTCCCGTGGGTATCCGGCGAGATGTCTTCGTCGGGGAAATCGATATGGGCCTCGATATGGGCCGACGTCCGCATCAGGTCGTCGCGGAGCGTCTGGATGCGGCGGGAGAGCGTGCCCGCGAGCTGTTCGTTCGCGGCGTCGAGCGCGAGCTCCGTCCGCGCATGGATGAGGTCCGCGACGGCTTCCGCCTGGGCCAGGTCGATCCGGCCGTTGAGGAAGGCGCGCAGGGTGAACTCGCCCGGGCCGGCCGCGCGCGCTCCGGCGGCCAGGACCGCCTCGAGCACGAGCCGCGTGACAAGCACGCCGCCGTGGCAAGAGATCTCGACGGTGTCCTCGCGGGTGAAGGTCCGCGGAGCGCGGAACACCGTGAGCAGGACCTCGTCGATGCGCCGGCCATCGCGCACGATGTGACCGTAGTGGACCGTATGGGTCGCGGCGGCGCCCGGCCGGACCGTTCGTCTGCCGGCGGGCACGAAGATCCGCTCGGCCACGCCGACCGCATCCGGACCGGAGATGCGGATGACGGCGAGACCCCCTTCGCCAAGGGGCGTTGCGATCGCGGCGATGGTTCCGGATGACATGGGGCGGTGGCGGTCCCTGATCCTCGGGCAGTCTCAGCGATGGCCACAGTTGCCGGCCGCGTTCTCGGCGTCGCGGCCCTGCAAGAACAGGCGCGCCTTCTCGTGGCTCCGCTTGTGGAGGTAATGCAGGAGTTCGGGAGCGGTGCCCGAAGGGAGCCGCCCGACCGCCGCGTCCAGCCCGGCCAAGATCGGCCGGAGGTCCGGCTTCGCGGATGCCGTCCGCATCCCGGCGACGGCGGAATCGAGGGCCAGCAACTGGTCGAGGACGGCTTGCTCGGTCGCGTTCATCGCGTGATGGGTAGCGCCTAAGGGGCGCCGATCCAAGCCTGACCGTTGCGTCCCGCATCGGGCTGGGGCAACATCCGGACAACCAATGCGAATCTTCCTCCGCGAACCGCTCGTCGTCGGCCTGCTGGCGCTGGTGCTCGGCTCCGGTGTCCTGGCCGCGGATGCCGCGGGCGGGCCTCCTGCGGCGACCGTCGCAGGGGCTGCGGACGTCCTTGCGAAGGGGAAAGGCGTGACCATCACGAGGCGGGACCTGAACGAGGTCTACGAGAGGATCCAGACCGGTCTGATGAACGTCGGACAACTGCTCGCACCCGAACGGCGCGAGCAGTTCCAGGCGCAGGTCCTCGACCAGATCATCTTCGTGAAACTATGCGAGGCGCGCGCGACCGATGCGGACAAGACGCGCGCCCGCTTCGAGTCCGATGCGTTCGTCCGCGGGTTGCGCGAGGAAGCCGGGGACGAGGCGGGTTTCCAGCGCCGGATCATCCGGGCGGGATACACGGAGCCCGTCTTCCTGAAGGAGAAATTCCTGGAGACCCTCGCCACCACGGTCGTGGACCGGGAGTTGAAGTCCAAGATCACCATCACCGACGAGCAGATGCGGAAGGCCTACGCGGATGCTCCCGAGCGGTGGACCAAGCCGGAAACGGTGCGGATCGCCCAGCTGCTGGTCTCCACCCGCGACTTGGTCACCGGCCAGGAACTTTCGGAGGAAGCGAAGAAGGAGAAGCTCAAGACGGCATCGGCGCTTCGCGCGCGCGCCGAGAAGGGAGAGGATTTCGCCGGCCTGGTCCGGCAGTCCAGCGACGACACGGCGTCGAGGACCCGGGGCGGCGAATACACGTTCTCGCGGGGCCAGATGGTGATAGAGCTCGAGGCCGCCGCGTTCAGCATGAAGCCCGGCCAGCTCAGCGATGTGGTGACGAGCCATTACGGCTACCATCTGGTCAAGCTGCTCGAGAAGACACCGGCGTCTGTCCGGCCGTTCGACGAGGTGAAGGCGGGTATCCGCGACGGACTGGTGGCGATGGAGCTCAAGAAGCAGCTGCCCGGCTATAGCACCCGGCTGCGCGACGAAGCCGGTCTCGAGTTGACCGCGCTTGCACCCAAGGCGCCCTCGTCGGGCGGATCCGCCGCACCGGTCCCGCCCGCGAAGTGACCGCGGCCGCTCGTCGGCCGGCGGTCCATCCACGCGGTCGCCCCGGGCGCCGCTTCGATCTCCGGGGACGACATCGCGGGACGGAACCTCCGGGCTGGTGCCTGTCCCGGTGTTCAGCCATCGTCGGGGCGAATGTTCCAGAAGGGCCAGAAAGTGGTTTGCATCGACGACGAGTTCCCGCCCCATGCGCACGAGCTGTTCGACCGGTTCCCGAAGAAGGATTCGGTCTACACCGTCCGGGCGATCTACATCGGTCGGGGCAACTACACCCAGGGCGAGAGCGGGAAGAAGGACGGCGAGATCGGCGTCCTTCTCGAAGAGATCCGCAACCCGGCCGATCCGTCGCTGCGCGCGGGTCTGAACGGTGAGCTGGGATTCAACTCCGAGCGCTTCGCCCCGTTGCTGGACGAGGAGGACGAGATCCTCCGGACCGCCAAGAAGGAAGACGAAGACCTCGTGCCGGCCTGATCCTGGACGGCCGGGGCAGGAGAAGGGCATCGGATGTCCGATGCCCTTCGTGCTTCTGCCCTCTCGTTCCGGGACCTCCTCAGTGCGCTGCCTTGCCGGAGACTTCCGCGGCGTGCTGGGAGAAGGATTTGCCCCGGCCCGTGGGGGCGATGACGGAATCGATGATGCCGCGCTCGAACTCGTCCCACATCGGCGACATGCCGCGGAGCTTCGTGGCGATCTTGGCGAAGGTCTCGACCGTGTAGTCGATGTCCTCCTCGGAGTTCATCATGCCGAGGGTCATGATGATGTTGCCCTGGGCGAGCGCGTGGTCGAGGCCGATGGCGCTGAGCACGTGGGAGACCTTGAGCGACTTGCTGACGCAGCTCGAACCGCTCGCGACCGCGATGCCGTTGAGGTCGCAGAGCAGGAGCTGGCCCTCGCCCTCGATGAACTCGGTGGAGAGGTTGAGGTTGGTCGAGATGCGCTTCGGCCCGGGTTCGGCGCCGTTGAGCTTGATGTAGGTGATCTTCGACCGGAGGCCGTCCCACAGGCGCTTCTGCAGATGCGCGGTGTGGGCCATGCGCTTGGGCAGCTCGGTGAGCGCGATCTCCGCGGCCACGCCGCCTCCGACGATGGCGGGGACGTTCTCGGTGCCGGCGCGGCGTCCGCCTTCCTGCACTCCGCCGTGCATCATCGATACGATGCGGGCCTTCTTGTTGCGGTAGAGCACGCCGACGCCTTTCGGTCCGTAGAAGCGGTGCGGCGAGAAGCTGACCAGTGCCGCGCCGAACTCCTTCACGTCGATCGGCAGCCAACCGGCGCTGGCCTCGCAATCGACGTAGAGAGGCGCGCCCTTCTCGGCGCAGATCTTGCCGACCTCGCGCATCGGCTGGATCGTGCCGATGTCGTGGTTCACATGGTGGACGGCGACGAGGACGGTCTGGGGCGTGATGGCGGCGCGAAGTTCTTCCAGCTTGAGCACGCCCTCGGCATCGACGCCGACGCGGGTGCAGGTCCAGCCCTGCTTCTCGAGGAACTCGATGGAATTGATGACGCTCGGGTGCTCGGTCGCGGAGATGACGAGGTGCTTGCCCTTGCGCTCGTTCGCGTAGGCCACGCCTTTGATCGCCAGGTTGGCGGACTCCGTGCCGTCGGAGGTGAAGAAGATCTCCTCCTCGCTGTCGGCACCGATCAGCGCCGCCATCTGCTGGCGGGCCGTCTTGAGCGCGTCGCGGACGCGCAACCCGTGCTGGTGGAGCGACGACGGGTTGCCGAAGGCCTCGGTGAAGAACGGCTTCATCGCGTCGAAGACTTCGGGCAGCACCGGCGTGCTGGACTGATGGTCGAGAAAAACGTGGCGCATAGGTCGTCGTCGGTCGCCGTCAGGCGTTGGGCAGGAAATAGAAACGGAAGCCGCTTTCGCGCAGCAGGAGGAAACCTCGCACGGTCTCGTCCCCGAACACCTCGTCCAACACCTGCAGGTTGGCCGCCTGCGGGTCGAGTTCGTGCCGGCCCAGGTCCATGGCACCGACCCCGAAGGCCGCCGCGAGGTCGAAGCTCTCCTCCGGGTTCAGGGCGACGAACACGTTGGTCACGACGGTCGAGCCTTCCCGGACCTTGGCGTAGTCGGACGCGGGATATTCCAGGCCGTCCAAGACCTTTTGGGAGAAAGGACCGATGGCGATGATCTGGGCGGCGGATTCCATTTTTCGGACGGGTCAGCGTGGCAAGCGACAAAAAAATCCTGCGACGGAAAGGCGCGAACCTTCCAGCCGCAGGGATCCGTGGTGCCGGCTCCGGCTCAGGCCGCGACGGTCTCCGGCTTGCCTGCTTTGGCAGCGGCCTCGGGGTGCTTCTTCACGTAGTCCTCCAGCGCGGCCTTGAGAGCTTCCTCGGCGAGGACGGAGCAGTGGATCTTCACCGGCGGCAGTCCGCCGAGAGCGTCCACGACCTCCTGGTTCGAGAAGTCCATCGCCTCGGCGATGGTGCGGCCCTTGATGAGCTCGGTGGCCATGCTGGAGCTGGCGATCGCAGAGCCGCAGCCGAAGGTCTTGAAGCGGGCGTCCTCGATCTTGCCGTCCTTGATCGTGAGGGAGATCTTCATGATGTCACCGCAGGCGGCCGCGCCGACCTCGCCCACGCCGTCGGCGTCCTTGATGTCGCCCATGTTGCGGGGGTTCATGAAGTGCTCCATGACCGTCGGGTTGTAGAGGGTGTAGGTATCGCTCATAGGTCCAGATCAGTTGAAAGTTCGAAGTGCGTGGAAGGGAAGATCAAGTGGTCGTGGCCACGTGGGGCGAGGTCGCGGCGTTCCGTTGCGGACGGAAGACGATCGGCGCGCGGGAGCGGGCCCGGGCGCCTTTCACCAGACCGGCAGGGATGTGCCGGCCGGCGAGTTGGGCCACGGTGGTGCCGGCGAAGACTTCTTTCACCTTGTCCTGCGCCTCGGAGAACAAGCTGCACAGCGCGCAGCCCCCTGCGTGCTCGCAGCCGGCCTCTTCGTCGAGGCAACGGGTCAGCGCCACCGGGCCTTCGACGGCCTCGATGACTTCGAGCGCGGTGATCAGCCCCGGGGACCGGGTCAGCACGAAGCCGCCGCCGGATCCGCGGCTGGATTTCACCAGGCCGGCACGGGCGAGGCTCTGGAAGATCTTGCCGAGGAAGCTCACGGGCACGTCCTCTTCCCGGGCGATCACGTCCAGCATCGCCACCTCGGCCGGGCCTCGCCGGGTGAGGGCGAGAAGGCCGAGCATGGCGTATTCGCTGGCGCGGGTGACTTGCATCTCGGGGTTCTTTTCGTGAACCGGACTGAATCAGTCCGGTTGCAGGCCACGTTAGTCGGCGGCTCCTCGGTGTCAAACCGCTTTCCCTGCCATGGCCGTCCGACACACTCGCCGCGTGCCGCACCAACTTTGGGCCACTTTCATCGAGCTGATCCGTGTGCCGTTCCACCACGAGGAGCTCGTCTGGGGCATCGTGCCGCTCTATTTCAGCTGGGTGGTGAACGAGCTGACCTCGTCGCGGGCATCGTTCAGCACGGCGATCCAGACCGGCTTCGCGCTGCTTTGGGCGGGCGCGCATTGGGCGTGGGTCGCGACGGGCCACGGACGGGCCAAGCTTCCGCACCTCGGCACCGAGACGCTCCTCGCGGTGAACACCGGCGTCACGTTGCTCGTGCTGGTGCTGGGCGCGCTGGCGTTGTGGAGCGGGTTGCGGCGACGGTATCCGAAAGGGATGCGGTTCCTCGGCCACACGCGGTCCGGCGCGTACTTCATGATCGCCATCTTCCCGATCCAATCCGGCTATCTCGTGTGGTCATGGCCCCGGGTGTGCGCGATCGCGGTCTTCGCGGTGCCGGTCTGGCTGGTCCTGCATTTCGCGCTGATGCCGGTGCGCCGGTGAGGAAGTGAACAGGCCAGCGTGCTGCCGTGCGTCCCGCCGGCAGGGGGGCGGTCATGGCCCGAGCGCGCGAGTGCTGGTCCGCGGCTCAACTGGCCAAGCCGCTTCTGCCGGCAAGATGCCGGCAGCACGTTGCTCAAAGCTCGGCACAACCTCGCCCTTCTGCGTGTCAGCTGGACCGTTGCGCCCGCGCATCCCGCACCGCACCTTCCTTCCATGCGCGAGTTCTTCACCGGTCCGGTCATCAAGACCGAGCTGCTCGTCGTGTGGCTGGAGAAGCACGGCATCGCCGCGGTCCAAGAATTCACCGACCCGGAGGCTCCGGACGACGGCGACCTTGACCGCGAAGCCAAGGTGTTGCTGCCCGAGGCCGATTACGACCGCGCCTGGCGGCTCTTCTACGCGGATCGCCAAGACGAACTATGAACCTGACCGAACTAGCCGCCCGTCTGGCGAAACTGGAGTCCGACCACGCCCATCTCGAGCGCCAATACGACGAGCTGAACGGCGTGGCCATCGACCAGGGCAAGCTGCTCTCGCGGCTCCAGAAGAGGCTCGGCCAGATCGACGAGGCCATGCAGTCGCAGGACCTCGAACGCGTCCGCGAGACGAACCAGAAGCCGCCGCACTACGCGCCTTGAACGGCGTCAGCGCGCCTTGAGCATCTCCTCGGCGTGCCGGCGCGAGGCCGTCGTGGCGCCTCCGAGCATGCGCGCCAGTTCTTCGACGCGTCCGGCGTCGTCGAGCAGCACGATCTGCGATTCGGTCCGACCTCCGATGACGGTTTTGCTGACCACGTAATGCGCGTCGCCGTGGGCGGCGACCGGTGCGAGGTGGGTGATGCAGAGGACCTGATGCGTCCGGGAGATCTGGCGCATCTTCTCGCCGACGGCGGTCGCGGTCTCGCCGCCGACGTTGGCGTCGACCTCGTCGAAAACGAGCACCGGGACCTCGTCCTCGGCGGCGAGGACGGTCTTGAGCGCGAGCATCACGCGTGCGAGCTCACCGCTGGAGGCGATGGCCCGCAGCGGTCGGGCCGGTTCGCCGGGGTTCGGCGCGAACTGGAACTCGATCTCGTCGAGGCCGGTCGGGACGTGGGCGGTCGTCCCGTCCGGACGTGGCGCGCGGCGCGTGAGCTGGACGTCGAAGGAACTCTGCTTGAACCCGAGCGCCGCGAGCTCCTTGGCGACCGACTTCGAGAGCTTGGGGACGAGTTTCTTCCGTCCGGCGGAGAGCGCGCGGCCTGCGGCGTCGAGTTCGATGTCGAGCCTGGCGAGGGCCTCGTCGAGGCGGGCGACTTCTTGGTCGCGGCCCTCGAGCGCGGCGAGCTTCTCGGCGGCGCGGGCGCCGGTCTCGATCACCTCGGCGAGCGATCCGCCATACTTGCGCTGGAGCGAGTGGATGAGGTCGAGGCGGGCTTCGACCTCGGCGAGCCGCGCGGGATCGACCTCGATGTTGTCGGCGTAGCGGGCGAGGTCGGTCTGGAGGTCGCGGAGCACGGACACCGCCTGGCCCTGGGCTTCGGTGAGCGGTGCCGCGGCGGGATCGAGCCGGTGCAGGTCCTGCAGCACTCGGCCGAGCGCGCCGAGCCGGACGAGGAGCGCGTCGTCGTCCTCGCCGAGCGCGCCGAGGGCGGCCTGCGAGAGCCCGAGGAGCTTCGCGGCGTTGCTGGCGCGGTTGAACTCGGCCTCGATCTCCTCCGCTTCGCCGGGGCGCAGCCGCGCTTCCTTGATCTCGCGGGTCTGGAACCGCAGCAGGTCGAGCTGCTGGGCATAGGTCCGTTCGTCCACGATGAGCGCCGCCTTCTCCGCCTCGATCCCGGCGCGGCGACGCACCAGCGCCGAGAAGGCGTCGCGCTCCGGACCGAGCCCGCCGAACGCGTCGAGGATCGCGAGCTGCTTCGCCGGCTGGAGCAGCGACTGGTGCTCGTGCGGTCCGTGCAGGTCGACGAGCCATTCGCCGAGCACGGCGAGCGTGGCGAGCGTGGTGGGCGAACCGTTGACGAACTGCCGGTTGGTGCCGGCCGCGGTGAAGGTGCGCTTGAGCACGAGCTGCCCGTCGTCGCAGGGCTCCAGACCGTTCTCGGCGAGGAAGGCGCCGAGCGGCGCCCGCAGGCCGCGGACGTCGAGCACGGCCTCGACCGCGCAGGCGTCCGCGCCGCTGCGGATGGCCGTCCGGTCGGCGCGCTGGCCGAGCACGAGGTCGAGCGCGCCGAGGATGACCGATTTGCCGGCGCCGGTCTCGCCGGTGATGACGCACAGGCCGGGGCGGAGCTCCAGCGTGAGGTCGGCCACGAGGGCGAGGTTCTTGATGCGGAGCGCGGTGAGCACGGCGGGGACATTTCCGATCTTCAATCGCCGGTTGCCAACCGGAATCTGCGCCCGGCATCGTCGGACGACGATGTCGTTCTCGTTCCGCTTCCTCGGCTCGGGCACGTCGCAGGGCGTCCCGGTCATCGGCAAGGAGTATCCTCCCGCCTTCCTCGCCAACCCTCGGAACCACCGGCTCCGTCCGTCGATCTACGTCGAGACGCCCGGGACGAAGCTGGTGGTGGACACCACGCCGGATTTCCGCACGCAGATGCTGCGTGAAGGCCTCGGCTATCTCGACGCGGTGCTGTTCACCCACGCGCACGCCGACCATATCATGGGCCTCGATGATTGCCGCCGCGTCTGCGACCTGCGGGGGGGGCCGCTGCCGGTCTACGGTTCGGAGGAGACCTTGGCGGCGCTCGGCCGGGTCTTCGCCTACGCGTTCGACGGACGGCCGATCCCGAAGGGCTACTTCCATCCGGAGCCACGGATCGTCACCGGGCCGTTCGAGGTGGGCGACCTGACGGTGACGCCCTTCGCGCTGCCGCACGGCCGGATCCTCTCGACGGGATATCTCTTCGCCCAGCGCCATGGACCGCGGATGGCCTATCTGACCGATTGCCAGGAAGTGCCGGACGAAGTGGTCCGGCAGCTCCATGGGGTCGACGTGGTCGTGCTCGACGCGCTGCGTCCCGCGCCGCATCCGACGCACATGTGCCTGGACGAGGCCTTGACCACCGCGCGGCGGATCGGCGCGGACCGGACGTACCTGACGCATCTCACCCACGATTATGATCACGACCGCGACCAAGCGGAGTTGCCCGACCGCGTGTGGTTCGCCCACGACGGTCTGTGCGTGGAAGTGGCATGACCGGTCATCGGGACCCTGACCCGGGAGCGGACTCCGCCGGTGCCGACCACGGGCAGTTACGGGCTTCGCGTCCTGGCGGGTTCGTTGTTCAATCCGCCCGCGCATGACGACCGAGCCCCAGTCCATACTTCCCGCTCCCTTGCCGCCCTTCTACCGACGGTTGCGGTGGTTCGCCGTACCGGTGTTCCGGGCGTGGTTCGGGATGCGCGGCCTGAACGTCGACCGCGTCCCGTCGACGGGACCGGTGATCCTTGCGTCGAACCACGTGGCCTTCTCGGATCCTCCGATGATCGGCGCTGTCGTCGAGCGGACGGTCCATTGTCTGGCGAGGGACACGTTGTTCCAGAAACCTGGTCTGGGATGGCTGGTCCGCACCTTGCAGGCGGTTCCGGTGGACCGCCAGAACGGCGGCGCGGGGTTGAAGGCGATCCTCGACCGTCTCACGGCCGGCGGATGTGTCGTGCTCTTCCCGGAAGGCACCCGTTCGCCGGACGGCTCGCTTCAACCGGCGAAATCCGGTGTCGGGCTCACCGTGATCAAGTCGAAGGCCCCGGTCGTGCCGGTCCGGATCTTCGGGGCGTTCGAGGCCTATGGACGGCATCGGCTGCTGCCGCGTCCAGGGAGGATCACCATCAAGTTCGGGCGACCGCTCTTGTTCGCCGCGCTTCGTGCCGAAGCCGAGACCTGTTCCAAGCCTCGCCTGAAGGCCATCTACCAAGAGATCGCCGACGAGATCATGGACGCTTTGGCGGCCATGGATGCGAGCGAAGAAGTGTCGAAGTTCCCGTGAACCGGCTTCGGTCCGGCGGCCGTAGAACCGGGACGACACGGCCAGGACACGGAGAAAACCAGCGCCAGCGCACCACCGGCCGCGACGGACGGCTGTGATCGATGGGCGCCAAAGCGCCGCGGACCTGCCCCGGATCGCAGGATCGGCCGCTCAGCCCTTGCTGGCGGCAGCCTTGGCCGGGGCCGCTTTGGTCAGGACGGCCTTGTTCTGCTTCAGGAACTTCGCGAGGACATCTTTGCTCGCCAACGACACGGGG
Organism: Verrucomicrobiota bacterium; assembly: GCA_031384285.1. Classification (GTDB taxonomy): domain Bacteria; phylum Verrucomicrobiota; class Verrucomicrobiia; order Limisphaerales; family UBA9464; genus CAIVQB01. Next base: position 6,890 of record JANNAJ010000441.1, on the reverse strand, counting down.
GCGCGCTTGGTCTCGCCCTTGTAGTGCTTGTAGTGGACCAAGGTCTTCCCAACGAGATCGATCTGCAGGCTGGAGTCCACCATCTTCCAGATCTGTCCGTTCTGGAAGGTCGTCTGTGCGCTGGTCTTTTCGGTTTTCACGTCGTTCAAGCGGTGACCGTAACAGAAATCCCGCTCTGTGCAGACATATTTGTTCCAAGCCGGGAAGGTGAGAAGACCGCCGATCCGTGACGTGTCCGTAACCGCTTGTGCCGAAGGTCCATCGGACAAGCCTATTCCGCCGGAGCACGGAACAGGAACTTCGCGTAAAGGTAGGCGATGAACTCCGATGTGGTGGTCCGGAACCCGTCGCTAGAAGTCCACCACCGGGACGCATCGTAGCGGTCGTCCGGTACCGCGATGATGCCCACTTCCACCGTCCGCGGGAACGCCGCGCGGAAGAGCAGCCACGTCCGCCGCGCATGGGGACCGGTGGTGAGCACGTCGAGCTTATCGGGCAAGGGACCGGACCGTAGCAGCCACTTACGGAGCGCCACCGCCGAGGCGTAGGTCCGATCGGTCCCCACGCTCGGTGCAGGGACGGCGATGGCGAGACCGGCCCGGCCGGTGATGCTCCCGATCGTCGCGGCGCCGAGCTCGGCGTAGGTGGCCTGGCCGATGAAAGGAGCACCTTTCTCGATCGGACCGCCGGTGACGACAAGTCGGCGATAGCCGCCGTGGCTGAACTCTTCCGCGGCGGCGCGGAACGAGAAGTCCGGCCCCCATCCCTCGACCGCCAACACCTCGCCTCCGGCCCGTCGCGTCATCTCCAGGAACGGATGGAGCGTCTTCACGAAGACGACGCTGGCGACCAGCAGCAGGACGACCGACAGCAGGCAGGCAGGCCAGGTCGGCAGCCAGACGGTGCGGCGTCGGGCAAGGCCGAAGCAACGGTGATCCTCCGCGGGGGCGGTCCCCGGAGCGGTCACGGCTGTCGGGGCGGGATCCATCGTCGCGGACATCAGCGTTGCAGCGCGGACACGTCCTCGTTCGCCGCGCGCTCGACCTCTTCCAAGGTGAACTGCGAGGTGTCGCCGCGCGTCGTGTGGACCAGCGCCGCATGGGCCAAGGCCAGCGCCAGCGTCGATCCCCGCGTGCGTCCGGTCAGGTGCCCGAAGAGGATCCCGGCGGCGAACGCGTCGCCGCTGCCGATGCGGTCCTCGATCTCCACGTCGAGCCATCCACGTCCAGCCAGCAGTTCACCGTCGCGCCAGAGCCAACCGCCCAGATCGTGGCGCGATCCGCTGCGGACGGTGCGTTTGGTGGCCGCCACGGAGCGCAGCCCGGGGAACGCCTCTGAAAGGCCGTCGACCAACGCGCGCTCGTCCATCCCCGTCGGCGCCATCCCGAGCAATGCGGCGAAACCTTCCGCGCTGCCGAGCAGCAGGTCGGCTTGCGCGGCGAACTCGCGGTTCACCTCCGCGGCCTGTGACGGAGTGCAGAGCTTCGAGCGGAAGTTCAGGTCGTAGCTGAAGCCGACCCCGAGCCGCCGCGCCGCATCGACCGCCGCCCGCAACGTGGCGCGGCAGCCTTCCGACAAGACCGGGAAGATCCCTCCGCAATGGAACCACCGGCATCCTGTGAACACGCGGTCCCAATCGACGTCGTCCGGCTCCATGCGGCTCGCGCTCGAATGCCCGCGATCGAACATCGCCGTCCCGCCGCGCGGACCGACGCCGATCTCGGCGAAGTAGAGGCCGACGCGTCCGTTCTTGCCCACGCCGTCGTACGGTCCGGACACCGTGTGCCGCAGGTCGAGCCCGACGGCTCCCGCGTGCGCGCGGATGATCCGCGCGACCTCGTTGTCCGGCAGGCTCGTGACGAAACCGGTGCGGAGCCCGAAGCGCGCGCAGGCGTAGGCCACGTTGTAGTCGCCGCCTCCGACGTCCACTTCGAGCGTGCGCGCGAACTCGAGGCGTCCGTGTCCTGGCGGCGAGAGGCGCACCATCACTTCGCCGAGGGCGAGGAGGTCGGTCGTCGGGGCGGTGTTCATCGGAGGGCCGTGCGCAGGACGCGCAGGAAGTTGCCGTGGAAGATGCCGCGGATGTCCTCCTCGGCGTAGCCGCGCGTGGCGAGCAGGCCGGTGAGTTTCTGCAGGTCGGCGATCGTGCCGAGGTCCTGGGGCGTCTGCTCCGTGCCGAACGCGCCGTCGAGGTCCGATCCGATGCCGACGTGGAGCGCGTTCCCCGCGAGCTGGCACATATGATCGATGTGGTCGACCAGGTGCCCGAGCATCAGCCCGGAGCTCTGCGGCGTGGTCTCGCGCCGGATCCAGCCGGGGACGATCATCCAAGCGTCCAGCGCCACGCCGGCGACGCCGCCGCGGGAGAAGACCGCCTTGAGCTGCTCGTCGCTGAACTGGCGGTTGTGCGGCACCAGCGCGCGGCAGAGCTGATGGCTCGCCCACACGGTCCCGCCGAAGATCTCCATCGCGTCCCAGAAGCACTCGTCGCAGAGATGGGTGACGTCGAGGATCATCCCGAGGCGGTCCATCTCGCGGACCAGGTCCGCGCCCCTGGCCGGCAGACGTCCGCTGGCATCGGTGCCGAACGCGTAGACGCCGGGCCCGTAATGGGCCGGTCCGACAGCCCGGAGTCCGTCCACATAGGCGCGCTCCAGATGACCGGGCGACACGATGGAATCCGCGCCTTCGAGGCTGAGCACGTAGCCGACAGGCAGACGGTCGGTCTCGGTGGCGGTCTCCCAGAGCTCGAGATGGCGATCGAGCCCGGCGCGGTCGTGGATCAGGACCATCTCGCCGTCTTCTTCCATCGCCCGGTACCAGGCGCGCTGTGCCTGCGTCATCGCCCATGCCTGGGCGGGCGAACGCCATCCGAAGACCGGGCTGTAACGGTCGTGCTCCAACCGGGCGATCTGCGTGGCGACGACCAGACCGGCGCGGGCGCGCCGGAGCTCGGGCAGGCTGACGGTTCCGTTGCCGCGGTCGGGCTTGTCCCGGAGATGTGCCTCGCGGGCGCGCACCTCGGCGAGCGGTCGCGTGAGGTCGCGGTTCCATTCGATCGCGTTCATCGCGATGTCGAGGTGGGCGTCGAAGATCAGGGGTGGGTTCACAGGATTCGGAACGGCTCGTTTACGGTGCGGAGCCGGTGGTTGTCAGGAGAAAAGGGTGGGTGGTGGGTGGTCCGTTGCCAGCGGTCAGTGAGGCGTGAGGCCTTCGATCCGAGACGTTCACCCGTTGGCTTCCATGAGCGCGCGATGGTTCACCTTGCCGGTGCCGAGCTTGGGGATCTCGCGCACGGCCCGGATCTCGCGGGGCACGCAGAGATTGGTCAAGCCCTTGGCCTTGATCGCCTGCCGGAGGTCGTCGATGGTGAGCTTCGGCTCGTTGGTGAAGGCGACGAGCTTCTCGCCTTTGTCCTCGTCCGGTACCGCCACGACGGCGACTTCGCAGCGCTGGCCGTGCTGGGGGAACGCGCCGGCGAGCGCGTCCTCCACCGCGGTGAGGCTCACCATCTCGCCGCTGACCTTTGCGAAGCGCTTCAACCGACCGAGGATCGTCACGTAGCCGTCGGCATCGACGCGGACCATGTCGCCGGTGTCGTACCATCCGCCCAGCTCCTTGAACTTCGCGTCCGGACCCGGGTTCAGGTAGCCTTCCATGATGTTCGGTCCACGTACGAAGAGCCGGCCGCCTTCGGCGACGCCTTCGACCGGTTCGAGCCGCCATTCCATGCCGGGGAGGAAGCGTCCGACCGATCCGAACTGCACGTCGACGCGCGTGTTCAGCGTGATCACCGGGCTGCATTCGGTGGCGCCGTAGCCTTCGAGCAGGCGCACGCCGAACTTCCGTGCCCAGATGTCCGCGGTCGCGGTCTGCACCTTCTCCGCTCCGGCCACGAGGTACTTCAGCGAGTTGAAATCGTACGGATGCGCCTTGCGGGCGTAGCCGTTCAGGAACGTGTTCGTCCCGAGCATGATCGTGCATGCGCGGTCGTACACCACGGCCGGCACCATCCGGTAGTGGAGCGGCGACGGATAAAGGAACGTGTAGAGCCCGCGGACCAGCGGATACAGCGTGCAACCGGTGAGGCCGAAGCTGTGGAACAAGGGCATCGCGTTGAAGAACCGGTCGTCGTCCGTCAGGTCCATCGTCGCGGTGAGCTGGCGGATGTTGGCGAGCAGGTTCGCGTGCGAGAGCGCCACGCCTTTCGGCACGCCCTCGGACCCGGACGTGAAGAGCACCACCGCGACGGCCGCCCGTCCGGTCCCAGTCGCCGGCCCGGAAGCGAACCCGGATCCGCAGGCGAATGTGTGCTTCGCCAGCTTGGCCAGCCTCGTGGCCGCCGGGATGCCGGTGCGCACGTCCTCGAGATAGACCAGCTCGATCCCGGCCTGCGCGAGCGGTTCCAGCTTGAGCTTCGCCTTCTCGGCGAAGGTGCGCGACGTGATGACCTGCTTCAGCCCGGCAAGCTGCGCGCATTGCAGCATCACCGGGATGCCGGTCGAGAAGTTGAGCAACGCAGGGACCTTGCCCGCGGCCCAGAGACTCAGGACCACGACCGGTGTGCCGTTGATGTTGGGGAGGAGCACGCCGACGTTCGCGCCGTCGTCGGCCGGCCACCGGCGCTTCCACTCGGACGCGAGCACGTCCGTGCCGACCATCAGGCGACGATAGGTGAGCTCGGTCGAGGTGACGTCCTCGAGCGCGATCTTGCCCGGGACGTTGCCGGCGGTCTCGGCGACCGCGGCCAGCACCGTGCGAGGGCCGAACGTCATCTCGGTCTCGAACTGCTGCCGGACCATCGCGTCGCGCAGCCATGACGTGCGCATCTGCCGGGCGTGCGCGTTGGACGTGCCGGGCGGCAATCCGGGCGCGGTGAGCACCTCGCTGAAGTGCGCCGTCACGGTCGGGAACCAGCGCGTCCAGCCCTTGTGCCTCACCCAGGGCAGGCGGTTCGCGCCGCGGAGATAGGCGGTGATGACCTTCGCGCCGGTCTTGTGGACGAGGAATCCCGTGCCGTCGAAGAGCTTCATCAACGATCCGGTGAGCGAGATGCGCCCTTCGGCAAAGAGCACCAGCCTTCCGCCGCCCGCCAGATGTTCCGCCATGCGCTTCACGGCGTAGGGCGAAGCCGTGTCCACCGGGAAGGTCCGCCCGTTGACCATCATCTTCTTGTGCACCCAGCTGGTCTCCGCCGTTGCGCTCGAGGTGACGAATCTCCAGTCGTCGTCCAGCAGGACCGCGAGGAAGAGCCAGTCGAGCCACGAGGTGTGGTTCGGCAGCAGCAGCACAGGGCCGGGCGTCGCCAGGACCTCGGTGCCGTGGGCGTCGAAGCGGTAGAAGAACCGGACCAGGAGCCGGAGGAGCGATTTCATGGGCAGCCAGGGATCAACCGACGACGGCGGCGGTGAACGACACCGCCGAACCTCGCCCTCGGACGCTGCCGGACCGCAAGCTGGAATTCACGGAATCCTCGGGCGCTCGCCATCACCTCCCGGGCCTCCGGCTCCACCGTTTTGGCTATGTCCGGAAGCGGCCCTCTGCTCACCATCGGGTCCATGATGAAGACGAAGACCCTTCGCGTCGCGGGCTGGTGCACCGGCCTCGCCGTCTTCGTCCATGCTGCCGATGCCTTGGAAGCCGCCCCGGCCGCCGTCGGGTCCAAGCTGCCGTGCGCCGACAGCGAGGTCGTCCGCTACACCGCCCACCGTGTCGCCCGGCCCATGGTGATCGATGGCAAGCTCGACGAGCCGGCTTGGAAGCTCGCCCCGTCGTCGTCGCGCTACGTGGACATCCTCACCGGAGCGCCCGCGATCCATGACACCCGGGCGAAGATCGTCTGGGACGACCAGAACCTGTATCTGGGCATCCGCGTCGAGGAGCCGTCCGTCCGGGCCACCTTCACCAAGGAGAACTCGCCGATCTACCAGGAGAACGACGTCGAGGTGTTCATCGCCGGTCCCGACGCCTACTACGAGTTCGAGGTCAACGCGCTCAACACCACCTACGAGGTCTTCTTCCTGTGGGAATCGGCCTACGAACGCGCCGGGTTCGCCGCCGCCCCGGGATTCGCCCGGAAGAACCTCGTGCCCTTCAATGGCGTCGGTTTCACGACGCATCCGCGCGGGCCGCGTCTCGGGCATTTCGATTGGCACTTCCCCGGCAAGCGCACCGCGGTCTTCGTCGACGGCACCCTCAACGACGACCGCGACCGCGACCGCGGCTGGACCGTGGAGATCGCCTTGCCATGGGCCGGGATGAAGTGGCTCAGCCCCGACGGCAAACCCGGCGCTCCGAAGGACGGCGACGTGTGGCGGATCGACCTGTCGCGCTTCAACACCTACAAGGAAGCGCCGCCCGCGAAGGATTCCGGCGGCTGGGTGCTCAGCCCGCACCGGGTCTGGGATTCGCACGTCCCCGAGTGCTTCCCGTACATCCGCTTCTCGACGGACGAAGCACCGGCTCCGAAGCCTTGACCCGGCGAGGAGCTACTTCCGCCCCAGGCCGAACTCGCTGCCCATCCCCACGACCTTGCCGTCGCGGAACTGGACCTCGATCAGCTTCGAGCTGCCGACCCGTTTGCCGTTCTCGTCGCGCAAGGTCGCGACCTGCCTCTTCGTCCGCGCGTCGAACACGTCCGGCGTATGGCACCACGCGAACTTCCCATCGAGGCTGAAGTTCACCCAGCCATGTCCGCCCACGCTCAGCGCGACCTCGGCCTTCGGTGCCGGCGGCATCTGCGTGGCGTCGAACACGAACAACCTCTTGCCGTCCTGGTCGCTGATCCAGAGCTCGCTCTCGTCGGGCGTCAGCGCCGCGCCGTGGGTCCGGTGCGCGATCGGCGCGTCGCCCGCGAGCACCCGGTGGATGGCCTTGCCTTTCGCCAGATC
>JANNAJ010000415.1:0-17219 GCA_031384285.1 Verrucomicrobiota bacterium | reverse complement strand
GGCACCGAGGCCGCCCCAACCGCGTTGGCCGGGGGTCGCTTGGTCGCCGTCGTTGATGGCCATGCCGAGGCCGAACTTCACGTCGCCGGCCAATTTGTCGATGCCGAGCGAGGCCTTCGGGAGCTTGATCTCGTAGGTGGTCTTGTGGGTGACGGCGTTGCGGGTGACGACCGCTTCGGTGCCGCCGGGGCCGGCCTCGTGGTTGACGATGACGTCGGCGATGGCGCCTTCGACGCCGCCCAGCGCGTAATTGTAGAGCGCCACCTGTGCCGAGCGGTCGGAATTGGCGATCATCAACTGGATCGAGTCGCCGTTCCACGCGCTGTTCGCCGCGTTCTCATGGTAATCGTCGGTGACGACGAAGCCGAAGTACACGTTGTCGGCATCGTAGACGATCTGCACCGCGGAGGTCTGGTCGTCCGGACCGCTCCAGGTGCCGCCGGCGTACTCCTCGAAGAGCACGTATTTGCCCTTGGCGCCGGAGCCCTTGGGCACCGCGAACTTCGGGTCGGCGAGCACGGGCACACCGGCCCATTCGCCGAGGTCGCCGTCCAACACGATGGGTTTGGGCGCGAAGACGACGGAGTACTTCTCCTTCGTGGGTTCGATGTCGTTGGCCGACGCAGTGAGCCCGAAGAGGCACAGCGCCAAGACTGCCAACGACTTCAGTTTCGGAGGTTTCATGGGGTTTTGGTTCGGATGGAGACCTAGGAGCCTTTGGGCCGGTCCGCGGGAATCTGGGCAGAATGGACGCCAACGCGGGGCAGAGAGGCCTCGGCCGGGGGCATGATGCTCGTCCGTTGGGGCAGACGACAAATCACGGGTCTGATTCTTACCATATCCAACGTGAGGAGAGAAAGAGCCCGTGTCCCGATGGTCAACCAGAATGATGGTCCCCCGTCTGGGGCGATCTCCTGCCCGTGGACCGAGGCGCGGTGGTCCTGCTTGGATCCCGGGCCGGATCCGGCGGCCTCGTCCTTCCCGGGTCGACATCCCGGGGCGGCAACGGCCCTGGTCTCGCTGCGACCCGCCATCGACACGAAAAAGCGCGCAAGGGTCGCCTGCGCGCGGGTCGGGAGACGGGCGACCGTCAGGACAAGATGCGGCGGCCTTCGTCGAGGAAGATGCCCTTGAACATCATCTCCAGCGCCTGCGGATTGCTGGCCTTGGCCATGGCTTCTTTCTCGGTGATCTTGCGCTCCTTCACCAGGTTGTAGAGCGCCTGGTTGAAGTTTTGCATACCGTCGTCCACGCCGGTCTCGATGGCGGCCGAGATCTTCTCGATCCGGTTCTCCTCGAGCATCTTCCGGACGGTCGGCGTGTTGATGAGGATCTCGAGCGAGGGCGTCACCCCGCCGCTGACGGTCTGCACCATGCGCTGGCAGATGACGGCCTTGAGCGTTCCGGCGAGCTGGCGGCGCACCTGCTCGCGCTCCTCGGGCCGGAAGAAGTCGAGGATGCGGCCGATGGATTGCGAGGCGTTCTGCGTGTGCAGCGTGGAAAGCACGAGATGGCCGGTGTCGGCCGCCTGGATGGCCGCGCTGAAGGAGATGGCGTCGCGCATCTCGCCGACCATGATGATATCGGGGTCCTGCCGGAGCACGTGCTTGAGACCGTGCTGGAAGCTCTGCGTGTCGAGGCCGATCTCGCGCTGCTCGATCACCGACTGGTTGTCCTCGAAGACGAACTCGATCGGGTCCTCGAGCGTGACGATGTGCTTTTTGAAGTTCGCGTTGATGTGCTCGAGCATCGCCGCGAGCGTGGTCGACTTGCCGGAACCGGTGGTGCCGGCGACCAGCACGATGCCGCGAGGCGAGAGGGCGATCTGCTTGAGGACGGGCAAAAGGCCGAGCTCCTCGAAGCTGGGCACCTGCGTCTTCACATAGCGCATGGCGAGCGCGAAGGTGCCGCGCTGCTGGAAGACGTTGGTGCGGAAACGACCGACACCGGGCTCGAAGTAGCTGAAATCGACCTCGCGGTCCTCATCGATGCGCTTGCGGGCGTGAGGCGGCACCATCTTCTCGAGGATGCTGTTCATCCATTGCTCGGTGGGCATCGGCGCCTCGATGGCGACGAGTTGGCGGCTGATGCGGAAGACGACGGGCGTGCCGACCTTGATGTGGATGTCGGACGCGCCGCCTTCGACGGCGGCTTTGAGTATGCCTCGGAGAAGTTCCATAGCTTGTGGAGCCAGAGGCTAGCAGTTGCTTTGCCGGGCGGAACGGGAAAACGCGCCGGCGACCCACAGAATGGTTCCGACCCGGCACGGCCGACGACATCGCCCGCGATCCTGGGTGAATTTTTGCTTCGGATGGCGGTCCATACGGGGTCATCGTCCCGACCATGCCCCGTCTCCATCCATCGCGTCCGTGCGCCGGTCGCCTGCCGCTCCTCGCGGCGGCGGCGCTGCTGTCCGTCGCGGCATCGGCGGACGGGACGCTCCGGACGCTGCCGGAGCGCATCGCGCTGCGCGGCGCGAATGACGCGCACGGGCTGCTGGTGAGCCGGACCGGCGACGACCATACCGAAGACCTGACCCGCACGGCGCGGTTCGCGTCATCCGACGAGAAGGTCCTGTCGGTGGATGCGCGGGGGAACGTCCGGCCGGTCGGCGACGGCGAAGCGGAGGTCTGGACGATCGCCGCGGGCCTGACCAACCGGGTCGTGGTCAGCGTGGCGGGCGCGGCGGCGGCCTCCGCGCCTTCGTTCCGGCAGGACATCGAGCCGGTGCTCACGCGCACGGGCTGCAACATGGGCGCGTGCCACGGGAAGCTCGCCGGCCAGAACGGTTTCAAGCTCTCGCTCCGCGGCTACGCGCCGGAACTCGATTTCGGCTGGCTCACCGACGACATCGCCGCCCGGCGGATCAACCCGGCGGCGCCGGAAGAATCGCTGCTGCTCACGAAGCCGCTCGGGTTGGTGGCGCACGAGGGCAAGGTCCGTTTCGCGGAAGGCTCGCGCTATCACCGCACGCTCGCGGCCTGGATCGCGGCGCGGGCGCCGGGTCCTTTGCCGGCGGACCAGGAGGCCGATGCCGCGCGGTTGGAGATCCTCAGCGGCGTCCCGGCTCCGGGCGACGGCACCATATCCTCGCCCCGTACGATGCGCCCCGGCGATGCGCAACAGCTGCTCGCGCGGGCGCATTGGCCGGACGGCCGGATCCGCGACGTGACCTGGCTCGCGCAGTTCTTCTCGAACGACGAGACGACGGTGACGGTGACGCCGGACGGTCTGGTGAAGGCGGTCCGGCCGGGCGCGACGTCGGTGCGGGCGCACTTCCAAGGCCAGGTCGAGGTGGTCCGCATCACCATCCCTGCGACAAACGTCATCGAGGACTGGAAGTTCGCCCGCGGCCAGAACGCGGTGGACGGCCCGGTCTTCGCCAAGCTGAAGGCGCTGCGCATCCCGCCCTCGCCGCGCTGCGACGACGCCACCTTCCTCCGGCGCGCGATGCTCGATGTCATCGGCACGTTGCCGACCGCGGCGGAGGTCCGCGCCTTCCTTGGCGACACCGCGAAGGACAAGCGGGCGCGGCTGGTGGACTCGTTGCTCCGGCGGCCCGAGTTCACCGATTACTGGACGCTCCAGCTCGCCGACCTGTTCCAGAACCGGAAGGAGCGCGACCACGACGTCCGCGGCGCCAAGAACGTCCGGGCCTTCCACGCGTGGCTCCGCGACCAGGTCGCGGCGGACCGCCCGTGGGACGCGCTCGTGCGCGACGTGCTCACGGCGAGCGGCGATTCGGTCGGTTCGCCGCAGATCGGCTACTACACCTACCTGATCGGCGAGAAGAACCCTACCGAGAGCGAGGTCACCGACGCGGTGGCGCAGGCGTTCCTCGGCACGCGGATCGGCTGCGCCCGCTGCCACAACCATCCGCTCGAGCGCTACACGCAGGACGACTTCTACCATTTCGCCGCGTTCTTCGGGAAGACCACGCTCGACCGCAAGGAACCGAAGGATGGCGCGACCGCGCTGTTCGCCCAGAGCCGCGAGGAGCGCGAACGGCAGAAGCGGCTCGCCGAAGCGGAGAAGCAGCTGAAGGACGCCGAGGCGAAGCTGCTGCAGACCGAAGGCAAGGACAACGATGCCGCGAAGAAGGAGTTCGCCGACCGCAAGCGCGGGTTCGCCGACAAGAAGCGCGAGCTGGCGGAGATCCGGCAACGCCGGCCCAGCACGCAACAGCCGCGCACGCACCGCGAGATGGAGGCGCGTCCGCTCGACCGCAAGGCGATGAGCTTCGGCGCCGGCACCGACCCGCGCGCCGTGCTGGCCGATTGGATCACGGCCCCGGACAACGCGTACTTCTCCGGCGCGATGGTGAACCGCCTGTGGAAGCACTTCCTCGGCGTCGGCCTGGTCGAGCCGGTGGACGACCTGCGCGCGAGCAACCCGCCGTCGAATCCCGAGCTCTGGGACCTGCTGCGCCGCGAGTTCGTCGCCGGCGGCCACGACCTGCGGCACGTCATGCGGCTGATCTTGAATTCGCGGACCTACCAGCTCAGCTCGCGGACGCTGCCGGGCAACCAGGCCGAGACGCGTTTCTACTCGCACTACTACGCGCGACGTCTGCCGGCCGAGGTGTTGGCCGACGCGGTGAGCGCGGCCACCGGCGTGCCCGACAAGTTCGACGGCCAACCGGTCGGCCTGCGCGCCATCCAGCTGCCGGAGCCGGGAGTGGGCAGCTACTTCCTCTCGCTCTTCGGCCGCAGCGAGCGCGTGACCGCCTGCGCGTGCGAACGCAGCGGCTCGGTGACCTTGCCGCAGCTGCTCCATCTCCAGAACGGAGAAGAGCTCACGCAGAAGGTCCGTTCGCCGGAAGGCCGGTTGAAGGACCTGTTGAAACGCGACGCGTCCACGCCGGAGATCGTGGAGGAGCTCTATCTGGCGGCCCTGAACCGGCGACCGACGACCGCGGAGCGGGACGGCCTGGTCGCGAAGCTCGGCGCGGAGAAGGCGGAGGAGTCGCTGCCGGACCTCTTCTGGGCGCTGCTGAACACGAAGGAGTTCGCCTTCAACCATTGAACCCACGCAAGGACGACCCTCTCATGCTCGACATCTCCCTCTCTTCCCGGCGGTCCGTCTTGTGCAGCGGCGTGACGCGCCGCGATTTCTTGCGCGTCGGCGCGCTGGCCCCGCTGGGGTTCTCGCTGGCCGACCTGTTGACCCTGGAGAAGGCCGCCGCCGCCGCGCCCAGGGCCGTCCCGCGCAAGGCCCCGCGCGCGCGATCGGTGCTGCTCGTCTATCTCGGCGGCGGGCTCTCGCACCACGACACCTTCGACCTCAAGCCGCGCGCCATCGAGGAGATCCGTGGCAAGTACACCGAGATCGCCACCAGCGTCACCGGCCTCAAGGTCGGCAACCTGCTGCCGAAGATGGCGCGCACGATGGACAAGGTCTGCCTCGTCCGGTCCGGCACGCACGAGAACGACCACCACGAGACGGCGACGAACTGGGTGATGTCCGGCAAGTTCGGCTCGCCGTTCGGCGACCATCCGGCGATGGGCGCCGTGGTCGCGCACGAGACCGGTTTCGCCGGCAAGGTGCCGCCCTATGTCGCCGTGCCGAAGAACCCGGCGTTCACCTGGGAACTCGGCAAGAGCGCCTGGCTGGGCGGCCGCTACGAATCGTTCAAGGCCGGCAACCCGGACGCGAAGGACTGGAAGGTGCGCGACCTGTCGTGCCCGGCGCCGATGACGCCGGTCGCGCTCGAGCGCCGGCGATCGCTGCTCGAGGCGGTGGACACCTTGTCGGCGCACATCAAGGGCAACGACCAGATCGCGACCTACGACGAGTTCGCGCAGAAGGCCGCCGAGATGGTGCTCTCGCCCGAGGCGCAGGACGCCTTCGCCGTGGACCGCGAGACGCAGGCCTTGCGCGACACCTACGGCCACCACGAGTTCGGCCAGAGCTGCCTGCTGGCCCGGCGGCTCGTCGAGCGCGGCGTGCGGTTCGTGACGGTCAACTTCGGCGGCTGGGACCACCACGCGAAGATCTTCGACAACCTCGACAAGAAGCTGCCCGTCCTCGACCAAGGTCTGAGCGCGCTCATCGAGGACATGACCGCGCGCGGCTCGATCAAGGACACGCTCATCGTCGTCATGGGCGAGTTCGGCCGCACGCCGAAGGTCAACAAGGACGCGGGCCGCGACCACTGGGGGCGCGCGGGCTCGCTGCTCTTCGCCGGTGCCGGCGTGCGCGGCGGCAAGGTCATCGGCGCGACCGACAAGGACGGCGCCTTCGTCACCGACCGCCCGGTCCGTCCGCCCGACGTCTGCTGGACCGTGTACGAGGCCCTCGGCATCGATCCGCAACGGGTGATCGTCACGCCGGAAGGCCGGCCCACGCTCATCCTCGACGAGGGCAACCCGGTCGACGACCTCTACACGTGAACGCACAGGACGACGGAGGACCGGCGTCAAACCGGCCCGCGACGGGGACCGTGCTCGTCCTAGCGCTTCACGTCTTCGCGTCTTCGCTGTTCCTCTCCAGCGCCTTCGCCGAGGACAAGAAGCCGGACGAGAAGAAGCCCGCCCCGCCGAAGGTCGTCGTCGTGCTCCCGCTCGGGATCGAGGCCGGCACCACCAACCAGCTCACGGTCCGCGGTCTCGACCTCACCAACGCCACGCGCGTGCGCTTCATCGGTTCGGCCGAGACAATCGAGGCGAGGATCACGGCACGCGAGCCCGGCGGGAAGCTGGATGGATTCGACGCCGCGAAGGTCGGCGACCAGAAGCTCGTCGTGGAGTTCGTCGCACCGTCCGAGGTCGCGCCCGGGTTCGGGATCGTGGTGACCTCCGCGCTCGGCGACAGCGCGCCGCACCCCGTCGCGATGGTGCCTGCCGGACGGCTCGTGGAGGAGAAGGAGCCGGACAACGGTTTCCGCGACGCGCAGGAGGTCCGGTCCGGCCAGACCGTCCGCGGCCTCGTCGCGGACCCCAACGATGTCGACGTCTTCGCGGTGCAGGTCGAAGCGGGGCGCACGTTGCGGGCGGAGGTCCGCGCGGAACGTCTCGGCGGGACGCTCGATGGATCGCTCACCCTCTACTCCGACAAGGGACAGATCCTAGCGACGAACGACGATTCGGTCGGACGCGATCCGGCGGTCCAGTTCCGTGCGGCCGCGACGGGCCGCTATCTCATCGCGTTGTCGAGCGTCACCGAGAAGGCGGCGGCGACGCACGCGTATCTCTTGGACGTGACCGTCTCGCCTTGAGCGGCGCGAGGAAGACCGGCCGCCACGGCCCGGATCAAAGCGCCTTGTCTGGAAGCCAGCGGCTGATGAGCGCCCGCTCTTCGAGCTTCAGACGGCCTTGGTCGGCGAGCAGGGCGTGGCGCTTCGCGCCGCGGGGATCGTTGGCGAGCCCGCTGGCGGCCGCGTAGGCGAGATGGACCCGGGAGTCCACGGCCTCGTCCGGCGGGGACACCTTTGCGAGCCGCGCGAGGGCCTGTTCGCCGAGCCCTTGGCGGATCTCGCCGAAAGCGAGCACCAGCTGGGAGAACTGGTTGGTCTCCGCGCCCGGCAGGCGTCCGACCCGCTCCACGACCTCTTGGTCGCCGCCGCCGAGGACCGCCTCGACGTAGCCCAGTTGCTGGAGCGCGGAAGCGTCCTTGGGGAACGCGTTCACGAGCCGGTCGAGCGCGCGCCGGCGCAGGGCGAGGCGGTCCACGCGATCGGCGAGCATGAGGATATGGTTCGCCGCCTCGGGCATCGTGGAGGGTTCGTCGAGTAGGAACTCGAGCAGGTAGATGGCCGCTTCGTTGAGCCCGTGCTCTTCCGCCAATTGCGCCGCGACGGCGAGGTCCGGGACCGTGAGCTGGCGGTCGGCCAGGACCGCCTTGGCGTCGGCCTCGTCCTTCGCCTTCGGCCGCGAGCGGGCCGCGGCGACGATCATCACGGTGGCGATGTGCGGTTCAAGGCCGGTGTCCACGAGGCGGGCCACCTCCGAGACCTCGTCCCATCGCCCGAGCTTCGCCAGCGCCAGGATGTGGATACGCATCTTCACCTTGTCGCCTTTGCAGGCCTCGAGCGGGAACCGACCCAGCAGCGCCTCGGACGCCTCGTGTTCGATGAGCCACCGGCCGGACAGGTCGAGGTCCGCCGGGTTGTCCGCCGCAGCGGCGATCGCGAGCGCCTGCTGGACGGTCCGCGTCCTCTGTCCGGGATCGAGCAGCCAATCGAGGGTCAGGATCCGCAACCGGTCCTCGACGCCGGCGGGCGCGTTCTCGGTCGCGCGGCGGCGGATGATCCCGGCCTCGGCCCGGGTGAGGAAGGGCGCTTCGAGCAGCGCGTCGGCCGCTTCCCGCCACGGCGCCCCGGGCCGGACGAGCAGCGCTAGCAGCGCGCCTTTCGCCTCCTCGACCCGCGCCGCTTGACCGGACCGGATCAAGGCCAGCGCCCGCCAGACCTCGGTCTGCGCATCGCCCGGCGCGAGTTCCAGCACGTGGTCGGCCATGCGGACCGCGAAGTCCCAGACACCGCGCTTGAGCGAGAGTCGCAACGCCAGCCGTGCCGCCTCGACATCGCCACCCGGACGCTGCAGGAGCTTGCCGAGCTCACGGGTGGCGACCTCGTAGCGGCCGAGGTCCATCGCGATCCGGGAGCTGGCCAGATGGTCCTCTCGCGTGCCGGGGAACGATTCCAATAGCATCGCCCAGTAGGTCACCGCCTCCGGCAACCGGTTGGTGGTGCAATAGCGCGCCGCGGCCCGTAGCACCGATTCTTCGCCAGGAGCGAGCCCGATCATCAGTCGGACCTCCCTCAAGCTGTTGGTGCCGACGCCCGCGTCCAGCAGCTCGGTGATCTCCCGGGCGATGGTCTTCGCGCGCTCCGTCTTGTGGTGCCGGTAGACCGGGCGCACCGCGAAGATCGCCGCTGTCGACACCACCAGCAGCACGACCGCAGCGACCAGGAGCTTCTTGTCGCCGCGACCGTGCAGGCGGAGGTCGTCGGTCAGGTGCAGCGGCCCGTCGCCGTGTCTTCCATCGGAGGAGTTCATCGTGGTATCGATCAAGGGGGCGGCAGGACGTTCAAGGCGCGGGCACCGCGCGAAAAAAAAGCGGCTCCGGACCGGCCGGCAACGTCGGCGTGAAGTCGGCGTTCCCCGAGGCATCGGTGGTGATCCCTCGCGACGGACGCCACTCCGCTGGGTCGATCCGATCGCTCACCTCCACGCGGTAGGTCTTGCCCGGTGTGCCGGACAGCACCAACCGCACACCGTCACCGTCGTTCCGGGCCGACAACCACAAGGGCCGCGCCCCGAAGTTGAGCGGCAGAGCGGGGTCCCCGAGCAAGTTGTAGATGGTCGGGCTCACCGGATCGCCACCGATGTCGTGGTAGGCGGTGATCGTCCGCTTCAGCGTGTCACCCAACCGCGTGCCGACCGGCTGCCGGGACAATTCGTCCGCAAGCAGCAGGTTCAACTGGTGCGCCTGGAAATCGATCGAGAAACCGCTCGGCGACCACACGGCGACCGGCGCGCGTCCGGTCCGCGACAACAAAGCCTCGCCGAGACAGGTGGTACCCGGCAGACCGAACTGGCCGGCGGCACAGGTCATCGCCACGACCAGCGGCTGTTGCGGCCCGAAGTCGACCGTCCCGACCTCGCCCACGGTCAGATAGCCGGATCCGAGGCGGTCGCGTCCGCCGTGGCCGATGTAGTTGAACAGGCTCACACCGGCGGCCAAGCCCTGCATCAGGCGCTCGCGGACGGTCGGGAGGTCCGAGGCCTCGTTGAGGATCTTCTCCACGGTGAAGGTCCCGTCCAACCGGCTCCCCAACTCCTCGGCGTTGGCGATGAACCCGCCTCCTTCATCAGGACGGTCGGCCAGGACCAGCGCCTTGGGCCGGTCGACGGTCCGCGAGCTGTAGTCGTCCATCTGACCGATGACGCGGAGCAGTTCCTCCTCGGTGTGGACAGGCAGCCTTCCGATGGCGATCTCCGGTCGCCCGTCGCGGTCCAGGTCCCCGAACAGCACGTCGCTCACCGCGCGACCGAAGAGCGTCAAGGTCATCAGAGGCGGGACGAGGTTGTCGGTCTGGCCGAGATATCCCCGATAATCGTAGGTGCCGTCCCCGATGAGCACCACGTAGCGGGGGATGGACGTCCAGACGGACCCAGAGTGGGCGGACACGGCGTGGCCGAGGAACCGGGCCAGAGCTTCCGGGGTCGGGATGCCGGAGCCGAACTCGTGTTGGATCTGGGAGAGCGACACCACCAACGAGGACAGGCCCTGCGCCGACCTCCGGCCCGCGAGGGCGCCGGCCGCGGCGACCAGCGGGTCCGGGGCGATGAGCAGGTACTCGGCGCCGGCGCCGTTCGTCCGGAGCTCGTCCGGACCGAACGCCCTCAGCGCGTCCGGTCTGTCCGCCGCTCCGCGGAGAAACGTCACGTAGTCGTGCCCCGGTGTCCCGGCGAACCGGAGCGTCGCCGGATCCGGAGCGGGGTCGGACCCTTCCAACCGGATCGGTCGCGTCGGAGCCGTGACGTCCCAGACCTCGACGGCGGATCCGGGCGGGCCGCTCGCTTCCAGGACGGCATCGTCGGTCGCGGAGAAGAGGACGGGCTTGTCGACCGGCTTCAGCGCGCGCGGATGCTCCACCCGGAACCGGTCGAGATAGGCCAAGCTGGTGCGGTCACCGGTGCTGCTGATCTCCAGGATGTTCCCCGCCGCCTGCAGCCACGAGGCCTCGGCATCGAGGCGCAAACGTCGGCGTTCGGGTCCCGACCATGTCTCGCCGCCCAGGCTGTGACCGTTCAACGACACGCCGAACCCATGCTGCGCGACGCTCGTGGAGATGATCTCCACTTCGACGACGGCGGTACCGGTGCCTTGCCCAAGACCAGCGAGGTCGAACGGGTAACGACGTGTCCCGAAGGACGGATGGTCGCCCAAGAAAACATCCCAGACCCAGAAATCGTCGGCGGCGGCCCCGGGCAAGGTGGGCACGCCTTGGAAGTTCTGTTCCACCGTGGTCCGGCCACGCGCCTCCATTCGGCCGGAAGCGAGACCCGACGGTTGTCGGAGCGACGTCATCGGAGGCGTCTCCTCGAGACTCGCCTGTGTGACGTTGCCGGCGAAATAGAGCGATTCGATCCGCGGGGTGAAGAAGTAGCGTCCACCCGTGGTGGCGTCGCCCCAGCTCGGGACCAGCACGCCTTGTTGGCGCAACGCCAAGCCGCCATTTCCGGCACGCAGGATGATCTCCTCGACCGGCAGCTGGAACGCCTCCGCGAGGTCGGCGTACCCGATGAAGCAAACGCCGGCGCGGGTGGTGCGGATATCCACGGAGGCGACGACCGGGACACCGCTCTTGGTCGGCCGGTTCGCCAGACGCGCGACGTTGACCTTCTGGGGCAGCGGCGTTGAGGCGGGTGCCGGAACACCGACGGTGGGCGCGACCGGAGGCGGCTCAGGCCGGACCTCGAAGGTGTGGTCGGTGAAGGAACCATCGGTCGTCCAGACGCGGACGATGACCTCCGAGGCCCCGGAATTCCAAGGACAGGACACCGTGTATCGCGCACCGGCAGGGTTGTTCGACGCGAGGACCAACGAGCCGTTCAGCGGAGCCGACCGCGCCGTGCCGAGGAGGTCGAACCCGACCACACCGGATTCTCCGGCCGTGGTCCATCGCAACTCCGGTGCGCCATCGACGACCGCGACGGTCACCGGTCCCTCGACCCGGCACCGCTGCGCCGTGATCGATGCCGCATGCAGCTGCATCGAAGATGCCATGGCAAGGATCAGGGCCACGACCACTCCCCCATGTTTTCGGCCGTAAGGATCACCGGAGCGTTTGCCAACCGGAGCGACGGGTGAGCGGGTCAACGGACGCCCGAACCGGGAGTCCGGGAAAAGAACCTTCGTCTGGGCGAAAAAATTCATCCGAGTGGGGCCCAGACCGAGCGGGCAGCAGACCGTGGCGACGTCGCCGACGGTAGAGAGGCATAGCCGGGTACCGGGTCCGCGTCAAAACCAGCCCGTGCAAAAGTCTCCGACCGGCGATGCGGCCCGTCACGGCGGGAGACGGTCGGTCCCGGCCTCCTCACGTCGCGGGATCGGTGTCACCCGAGAGGCCGCGCTCCCGGGGGCTCACCGCCAAGGCGCGAATCTCCTTGAAATTCTACGCGATCGTCGTGCCTCGCGTCGACGGCGACAAAAGCAGCTTCTGCTTCGGCGACGTCTTCCGGTAGGCCCGTTCCAGAAGTTCGTTCAAGAACGCGATCCAGAGCCTCACGGCTTCAACGCACGATAGAACCGCACCGGATCGGAGCCTCCGACCGGCTGATGGACGAGCAGCACACCATCGGCATCTGCCGTGACCGTGCCGACCCGCGTCCAACGCCCGTGAACCATGTCCTCGGTGCACTCGATCTCGTAGGTCGCCCCCGGCTCCCCGCTGAATCGGAATTCCAGCGCTCCACCCTTGGCATCCACCGATGACACCGAGGCACCGCTCTGAACGAGCACCGTGAACGGTCCGTACTCGATCTGCTTGCCGGTGATCTCCAGTTCCACCAGCAGGTAGCTCAACGGTCCGGTCGGCTTCGTCATCGCCTCCGCCACCCGGTACACCCCGCCGCGCTCGACGTTCAACGCCGCCACCAGGTCCGCGTTCACCCGGGTCCGCTTCCCGCCTTCCAAGCGGTAGAGGTCGAACCCGAGCGCCCCGAGCTCGCTCACCGTCTCCCACTCCACCGTCGCCTGTCCACCCGTCCACCACCCCTTCACATAGCCGAGCTTCACCGCCGTCGGTGCCGCAGCCACGAAACCGAAATCGATGGTGAGATCCGCGGCGGCGTCGGCCACGGCGCCTTCTCCCGCACCTTTGTCGACCTCGCCCGTGGGCATGCCGGTCGTCGCGATGGTCACCGACGCGCTGCGGACGCCGGTCCCGACCGGATTGATCGCGTTGTAGCCGTTGTCGTCCTTGTCGGTGGTGCCGGCGGTCCCGTTGCAGCAGACCGTCGGACCGGTGCCGCTGCTGTAGAGTCCGACCAGCGGAGCTCCGGTGACGAAGTTGGTCGCCGGAATCACGACGACGTAGGTGCCGGGCGGGAGGTTGAAGCCGTAGAAGCCGTTCGTGGTCCCGTTGGCCGCGGTGTTCATGGCACTCAACGGGAAGCCGGCCGGGTTGCCGGCGCCGTCCGCGGCGTAGACCGCCACGCCGACGCCGTTGATGCCCCCGGTGCCGCTCTCGGTGCCGGCGTCCATCACTCCGTTGTTCGAAGTCCCTCCGCCTGCGCCGTTGTCCAGCCAGACCTTGTTGCCGATGCGAGCCGGAGCGACCACGCTGATCTTGTAGTCCTCGATCTCGCCGGTCACCGCCGTGCCGTTCGTGCAACCGTTGAATCCAGCCGTGCTCAACCGGAAGCGCGCCGCAAGACTCCCGATAGTCGCCGCCGCGGGCACCGAGACCGTCAGATAGTTGGTCCCCGCCACCAAGCTCACGTTGGTCGCGATGACCTCGGCGCCGGCCGCAAACGTGCCGTTGTTGTTCCAGTCGACCCACGCGTTCAGCAACCCGCTCCCTCCGGTGACGATGATGGGCAACAGCAGCGTCTGCCCTTGCGCGATCGACGCCGGGAAGATCACGCCGTCCTCGTCGTCCGGCGTCAGCGCCGTGTCGTCCCCGTCCGCGTTCGTCCCCGGCACGCCGTTCGCCTCCGAATCCACGTTGGTCCCCAACCGCAGCGCACCCACCTGGTGCCGAGGCGCGTTCGCCGCCGTCCCTGCACCGGCCGTGTTGAAGGTCGTCGAGGTGACCGACAGGTCGCCGTAGTCATAGCCCACCGCGACGGAGACGAGGTAATCCTCGACCTCGCCGTTGCTGGCCAATCCCTGGGAACCGGCATCGTCCAGGGTGAGCGTGTCGGTGGTGATGCGGAAGCGGGCACCGAGGTTGACCCCGGTCACCGCGGCCGCGGGGACGTTGAACACCAAGCTGACGTTGCCGACGGTGGCGTCGGGCACGGCCGCGCTGACCGCTTTGCCGGTGTCGCCGAAGTCGCCGTCGTTGTTCCAGTCGATGAATCCGTAGAGCGTGGCGGCTCCGATGCCGCCCGAGGGATTGTTGACGCTCACGGTGACGGTCGCCGATCGGCCCGCGGTGAAGGTCGGGAAGCTGGCGATGCCGTCCTCGTCATCGGTGGCGCCGGAATTCGTGGCGTCGTCCGAGGTCGCGGCCGTGTTCTGGAGCAGGCCGGTATCGGCATCCGGCGCCGTCGTGCCGAGATGCAATCCCACCACGATGGTGTGGCGCGCGCCGTTGTCGCTGGCGAGCGTCCGGTAGTTGCCCGCGCCGGTGCCGGTGCCCGTGTCCGGAAGATCGCCGAGGTCCTGCGCCGCCAGCACCTGGAACACGTAGTCCTCGACCTCGCCGTCCGCCGCCAAGCCCGAAGTCGCCGTGAGCCCGCCGGCTGTGCTGATGCGGAAGCGGGCGCCGAGGTTGGCGCCGGTGGTGGCACCCGAGGGGACCGGGACGCTGAGGTTGACGGTCACGCTCCCGCTGGGCGGGACGAGCACTGTCAACTCCGTCATGGTCTCGCCGGAATCGGCGAAGCTGCCGTTGTTGTTGAAATCGAAGAACGCGTTGAGCTTGGCCGTTCCGCCCAAGACCTTCGAGACCGTGACCGGCACGATCGCGGTCTGGCCCTGCACGAAAGTGACGCTGCCGATGGCCACGCCGTCCTCGTCATCGACGCCGGCCGAGTCATCGCCGGTGGCGAGGGTCGAGGACACGCCGTTCGCCTCCGCGTCCACGGTCGCGCCGAGCACCAGGGAATTGAGCAACGTGTGCTTGGGGCCGCCGTCGGAATCCAACGTCTTGTAGTTGCCGGTGCCGGTGCCGGTGCCGGTGTCCGGGAGGTCGCCGAAATCGAGGGCCCCGGTGACGTAGACCACGTAGTCCTCGATCTCGCCCGATACGGCGGTGCCGCCGGTGGAGGCATCGTTGCCGGCGAGGCTGAGGCGGAAGCGCGCGGCCAATGGGACGCCTTTCGCAGCACCGGCCGGGGGGGTTACGCTCAGCGTGTTGGAGCCCGGCGCTCCATCCGTGCCGCCGACCGTCATCACCACGTTGGTGGCGATGACCTCGTTGCCGGCTTCAAAGGTGCCGTTGTTGTTCCAATCGATCCACGCGTTCAATTTCCCTGTGTTCGGGCCGGAGACCTTGATGGTGATGTTGGCGGCGGACCCGGCGGTCAGGGTCGGGAAGGTGACGCCCTCCTCATCGGGGCCGTAGGCCAGGTCGTCGCCTGTCGCCGTCGCCGACGGCTGGCCGTTGCTCTCGTCATCGATGGTCGGCCCTAGCTTGAGAGAACCGCCGACACCGACCAAGTGGCGAGGGGCGTTCGCGGCCGTGCCGCCGCCGGTGGTGTTGAAAGTGGTGCCGGAGATCGGCAGGTCGCCGTAGTCGTACCGAGACGAGCAGGTGGTGTCGGTGATGGTGAGGTCGTCGAAGACGAGGTAGCTCGTCTGGCCGTTGTACCCGTTGACGCTCAGCCACATCTTCGCGGTGGTGATACCCGGTGGCGCCGTGAACGTGTAGCAATACTGGACCCACGGGATGACCGTCTGGACGTTGTCCCGCCACGCCGGATTGTAGGGGACGAAAGCGCGGCCGAACTCGAACGGCTGGCCGGCGAAATCCATCTCGAAGGTCACGACCCCGGGTAGGCCGCCGGGATTGTTCACCGGGCCGCCGGCCTCGGCAGCGTAGACGCAGACCGTGTAGCAGTTGCCGGGGACCAAGCCGGTGATGCTCTGCTGGTAGAGGCAGGCATCATCACCGCCGATGACAGTGCCCGAGGAGTAGCCGTAGGCATACTTGGTCCCGCCGTGGGCGGCGGACGTGACCGGAGAATTCACCCACTTCGCACCGCCGACGGACGTGTTGATGGCGGAAAGCCAGTTCGCGGGGCGGTTGGCGGCGGTGCCCGTCCAATCCGCCGCTGTCCCGCCAGCGAACGACGTGGTGCCCGAACCAGGGAACGTGCCCTCGAAATCGCCGTTGGCGATCGCCGGCACGGCCGCGACGTCGTAGCGGCCCGCCACTAATCCGGCAGCCAGCGCGACCCACGTCAGCAATCCGCGCCACCCAAGTCGGACCGCGATCGCCGGCCCAACCGATCGGCATCTGGGGCCGTCGGCTCCCTGCGCGACGGTGCCCGAGCCGCCGAGCATCGTCGCCCCGCCAAGCCGCGCCCCCGTGATCGAGCCGAAGGCCCTGCCCTTTTCCACCCCAAGAAGATCAGCCGACATAACTCGAGAAAAAATCAAGACCGCCCCGCTCGGTTCTCAGAACCGCCCTGACTCACGATTGAATCCAATGGCCAACACCGACCCAGCTTCTCCGATCTCCCCGTCTCAGAGTCAAACCACTACGAGTGACGGACAGGCGGGACAAATGTAGGTCCGCACCTTAGGCCGCCGCTGGATCTAGCCCCCGTTGTTAGGGCTCTTCGTGAGGAACCATCCACGGCCGGGATGCGCTACATCAGCCACGCGACGGGAATCGATGACCGCTGCGGAGCGACGGGGCAGGACGCGGCGTGTCGAGGTGCCGAATTGGATCCGGTCCGCGATGACGGCCGGGCCGGGAGCACGAGCCTACCGTGGCGGCCGGACACTCGACGACGCGGTGCAAAACGCGCCCTGGTCAGAGACGAACGGTCCCGGATTCCTCACGCCGCGGGCGGACTGGAAAGTCCGCCCGGCAAGACACGGTCACACCTCGGGGTAGGTCCATGGCCCGCGATAGGGCCGCCTCATCAGGCGGCTGGCCGCAGGGTCTCCGATGATCTGTTCGGTCGCTCCGTCCCACTCGATGCTGCGGCCCACCCGCGCGGAGATCATGCCGAGCAGAGGAAGCACGGAGGACCGGTGGGCGATCTCGATGCTCGCCACGCCTTTCCGTCCGTCGTCGATGGCCGACATGAAGTCCGCCCAGAGGAGCTTCAGGTTGTGGCCGTCGGGTTGTTGCAGCTGGGAATCCTCGTGGACCACCGGCGCGTTGCCATCGGTCGGATAGAACGTCCAGCCGTCCTGCCACCCGATGTGCAGCGTGCCTTTCGTGCCGTAGAAGTAGGCGCCGATGCGGTGCTTCTCCGCGTTGTTCTCGGCGAAGCGCCGGTGCTCCCAGGTGCAGGTGAACTGCTCGAACTCGTACACCGCGACCTGGTGGTCGGGCGCATCGGTCGTCTGCCCGTCGTCGTTGA
>JANNAJ010000392.1:0-2741 GCA_031384285.1 Verrucomicrobiota bacterium | reverse complement strand
ACCGACGACCAGCTCGCCCACTTCCACGCGCTCGCGGACGCCGCGGGCCTGACCACCTTGGTCGAGGTCCACGACGAGGCGGAGCTGGAGCGCGCCCTCCGCTGCGGCGCGCGTCTGATCGGCGTGAACAACCGCGACCTGAAGACCTTCAAGGTCGACCTCGCCACGACCGAGCGTCTCGCCAAGCGTCTTTCCAGCTCGCGACCGGAGACCGGAGACCGGCAACTTTTGGTGGCCGAGAGCGGCATCCGGACGCGGGCCGACGTGGACCGCCTGAAAGCCTGCGGATCACGAGCCATCCTGGTCGGCGAATCGCTGATGACGACCGGCGACATCGCCGCCAAGACCGGCGAACTGCTCGGGCTCTGAGCGAGAACGACGCTGGTGGGAACGCGAAGCACCGAGGCGTCTCGGCTCACTGGAAACCATGGCGACTTCGGGTCGGATCCGTGACCGGCGACGCGATGCACCTCGCCGGTGGCACCGATCTCCGACGGCCAGGAGAGGAATGGAGGTCCGGCCTCCAAGTGTCGGGAGAGTCCGCGGAGGGGCGATTTTCCATCGCCAATTCGCGTTCCCGCTTCATCCGCTCGCTGCAGAACTTTGGACAAGGCCGTACGGCACCTGATGACGGCGCGCGATCTCGACCGACCTAGGTCCGCATGGGCCGCGCATCCTTGCCTTCACGCCGTGGAATCGGGCGGCCCGACGGGGACGGAGACCTTGGTCTTGGCGCAGGCAGAATAATTTCACTGCGTTGAAAGGATCCGGGTCGCGGCTGGTTATCCGTCGTTGACATGAAGCCCCTCCCAACTTCCTTTCGGTGCTCTCTTCCCATGAAACCTCTACCTGCCGTTTGTCTGCTCGCGCTCAGCGCCCTGCCGCTCCAGGCCGGCTTGTTCACGTTGTCCGCCGTCAACGTCACTGCGCTGACCGTGGACGGATTCGACCAACAGACGTCCTTTGCCGGACCCACCACGGCCAGCATCTCGCGCACCGGCGAGCGGACGCTTTTCGCCGGGATGATGTCTTTGGGCGTGGTCGGCACGGCCACTTCCACCGCCTCGGCACGCGCGGGGGCGGGCACGCTCGGCGTGCAGACCGCCGTGACCATCCACGCCGCCGGCTCGCCGACGTCGCTCAAAGCCAGCGCCGGCAAGTATGCGAATCCCGGAGCGGGGCAATTTTTCGACGCCAACGGAGCGCAGGCGGATTTCAGCTCGACGGACTTGCGGATAACCCCCATCCCCGGAGCGGGCGTCTCAGGTGCCGGGATGCTCTCGGCCCGTCTCAACCTGGACTTGGAAGGGACGTTCACCACCAATCCCGTCCTGGCCGGCCCCGGCACGGCCTCGATGTCCTCCACGCTCTATCTGAGCATCCGGTTCGGCTACGTGGACCCCGTCACGCATGCCCAAGGGATGCCCACCTTCTATGCAGGCAACGTCACCCTCACCCAGAGCTTCGGCGGTGCCCCTGTGTTCGGGGCCGGGACGGGGCTGCTCGCCGGATACACGGGCGGTCCGTTGGCGATCTCAACGGCCGCCACCTCCTTGCCGATCGGCGTGCCGATCAGCTTGGATGTGCGGTTGGCCGCGATCACCGAACTGAGCGCGGAAGGCACCTTGGATTATTCGGGCGGCGTGGACTTTTTCCACACCCTATCGCTGTCCACCGCGGGCGATGTGCTCACCTTGCCGGCGGGCTACTCGACGGAAAGCACGGAACTGAACGTCGCGGGCAACAGTTTTGTCGCTGTGCCGGAGCCGGCCGGGTGGGCGGGGCTGGCCGCGACCGGACTGCTGGGTTTCGCGCTGGCACGGCGCTGGACGCTTCGGGCCTGAGCCGAACCACATCCCGCCTCCCGGCGGCCGCGCGCCCGGGAGGCGGATCCGCCGCGCTTCCACACCCGCCCAGCGGCACCGCCGAGGGCGAGATGGACTCCGCCGATTCCCGGCTTTTTCGGCCGTTCGGTCTGTGCGATTCCTCCGGTCGCCGTCATGCACATCGTCCTCGTCGAACCGGAGATCGCGCCGAACACCGGGAACATCGCCCGCCTCTGCGCGGCGACGCGGTCCACGCTCCATCTCATCGAGCCGCTCGGGTTCGATCTCGACGACCGGCAGCTCAAGCGCGCCGGCATGGACTATTGGCAGCAGGTCGATTGGCGGACGTGGAAGAGCTGGGCCGGGTTCCGGGCCGCACAACCCCTCGACGCCCACCTTTGGTTCATCGAATCCGGAGGCCCGCAGCGGTACATCGATGCCGTCTTCAATCCCGACGACTATCTAGTCTTCGGCCGCGAGAGCGCCGGGCTCCCGACGTCGTTGCTGGAGACGGATCCGGACCGATGGCTGCGTATCCCGATGCCGAACGGCGACGCCCGCTCGCTGAACTTGTCGAACTGCGCGGCCATCGTGCTCTTCGAGGCGCTCCGCCAGACCGGGTTCGCGACCGGTGGCACGACCGCGTCGGCATGATGCGGAGCGACCGCCGGGAGAAGATCCGAGGGCGCAGGTGGATCCCGCCGGGCAAAGAAAAACAGGCACAGGACGAAAAACCCCTTTGCTTCCGGCCCGGCGGTTTCCAATGTGCGTCCGCATTTGGCACGGGGCGTAGCGTAGCCTGGTAGCGCGCCTGGTTCGGGTCCAGGAGGTCGTGAGTTCAATTCTCACCGCCCCGACCATCTAGCACGACGGGTGACGAGCTCCACCCACGACAGTTTGCGCACGTGGCGGAAT
>JANNAJ010000308.1:0-1788 GCA_031384285.1 Verrucomicrobiota bacterium | reverse complement strand
CCGCCGGCAGGGGCTGGCCGAGCCGGCTCGAGGACCCGTCGGGCGCGGTCCAGCCCATCATGACTGACATGATCTATGGCGGTTGGAACGCGGCCAAGACCGCCTTGAAGATCGAATCGGGCGGTTTCGCCGGCGGACATCAATTCCCCCGCCTCTTCCTGCGGAACATCAACGTGCTGTTCGTCGACGGCCACGTCGAAACGCGCGCCACGAAGCAGTTGCAGTGGCAGTTCGAGACGGGCGGCTCCCAACCTGCGGTGATCCCGTATTGATCGCTCCGGCAAGGTCCGGGGCCGGGCGAGTGAGCAAAGCCATGCGTTCGCGGATGCTTTTCCGCGACGCCGAAGCACGCCGGGGAGGCCGCTGGTCTTCGGCACTGGAATCGCTAGGCTGGGCGAGTCCATCCGATGACTTCCCTCACCCGCATCGTCCGGTCCCTCGCTTCCGTTTCCGCGTCCGTCGCGATGCTGGCCATGCCCGCATCCGCCGACGAGAACCTCGCGCTCGGCAAGCCCGCGGTCTCGTCGGGACCGAACTGGGGCACGTTCCAGCCCGCCGCCATCACCGACGGCGACGCGACGACCTTCACCCATCCGGCCGACGCGGCGGGGACGCTCGGTTTCTTCTACGAGGTGGATCTCGGGCGGTCCTATCGGCTCGACCGCATCGTGTTGCGCAACCGCGGCGACGGCTGTTGCACCGAGCGCCTGAGCGATTACCGGGTGGAGGTCTACGCGGACAGCGGCGGCGACACCGGCGCGCTCAACTGGAGCGCCGACGTGCGCGCCGACGGCTCGAACTCCGGGGTCAACGGCGTCGACACCATCAAGGCCGACGCAACGCCGGCCGGGACCTTCGCCGGGCGATTCGTCCGCGTCGTCAACGGCGCCGGCGCGGCCTATAGCCCGCAGCTCGCCGAGCTCGAGGTCTACGGCGGCGCGGCGCCAGCGATCATCCGTTTCGCGCCGGACAAGGACGTCATCGATCCCGGCCAGGCCACCACGTTGCGCTGGGAGACCGTCAACGCCACCAGCGCGGCGGTCTCGCCCGGCGTCGGCCCGGTCTCGGTCACAGGCGGATCCGTCGCGGTGAAACCGGCCGTCACGACGACCTACACCTTCACCGCCTCGAACGAGAACGGCAGCGTCAGCGCCACGGCCACCATCGGCGTCGGCGTGGGGGGCGCGCCGCCGCGCATCAACGAGTTCCTCGCCGACAACTCCTCCGGCCTGAAGGACGAGGACGGCGATCCGTCCGACTGGATCGAGCTCGGGAACCCGGACGTCTTCGGGCTCGACGCAGGCGGACGTTATCTGACCGACGACCCGACCGACCTGAGGAAGTGGCTCTTGCCCGCGGTGCGGATCCCGGGCGGCGGCACGCTGCTGGTCTTCGCCTCGGGCAAGGACCGCCGCGACCCGCGCGCACAGCTGCACACCAACTTCAAGATCGGCGCCGGCGGCGACTATCTCGCGCTCGTGGACCGCGACGGGAAGACCGTGCTCCAGCAGTTCCCGGCGGACTTCCCGGCGACGAAGACGTTCCCCAAGCAGTTCCCCGACATCAGCTACGGCATCGGACCGGACGGCGCGACGGGGTTCTTCCGTCCGCCGAGTCCCGGCGCGACCAACGGCCCGTCGTTCGCCGGGTTCGTGGCTGACACGAAGTTCAACCACGACCGGGGCTTCTACGACACCAACCTCACGGTGGAGATCACCACCGCGACGCCCGGCGCGATCGTCCGATACACCACCGACCGCACCGCGCCGACCGCGACCAAGGGGCTCG
>JANNAJ010000249.1:0-2263 GCA_031384285.1 Verrucomicrobiota bacterium | reverse complement strand
CCCGCGCTCTCGCGGAGCAGCCCGACCTCGTCCTGCTCGACGTGATGATGCCCCGGCTCGACGGCTTCGCGCTCTCCGGTGAACTGCGACGGCTCGGCCGCTCCACGCCCATCCTCATGCTAACGGCGAAGGGCCAGGTGGACGACCGCGTGCGCGGTCTCGACGCCGGCGCGGACGATTATCTGGTGAAGCCGTTCAGCGGCGAGGAACTGCTCGCGCGGGTGCGGGCGCTGCTCCGGCGTCATCAGCGAGACGCGGTCCGCGTGCCCGACCGCATGCGGCTCGGCGCGGTGGAGCTCGATTTCGCTCGCCTCACCGCGAAGCGCGACGGCCGGGCGCTGCATCTCACGCCCAAGGAGTGGGCGATGCTGCGGCTGCTGCTCGAAGCTCCCGGCGAACCGGTCTCGCGCGAGCGCTTCCTCGACGTGGTGTGGGGCGTGAACGCGTTCCCGACCACGCGCACGGTGGACACGCATATCGCCACCTTGCGCGCCAAGCTGGAGCCCGACCCCGACGCGCCGCGCTTCCTCAAGACGGTGCATGGCGTGGGCTACAAACTGGAGGGGGCCGTGTGAAGCAGCCGACCGGACCGTGGAGCGGGACGGCCCGATGTAGGGCAGACAGTCTTGTCTGCCGGTTCGGGCGACTTTCCAGTCGCGCGGACGGTCACCGGACTGACAGTCCGCTGAACCGGCAGGCTGGAAAGCCTGCCCTACGTCTCAGTCCGTCGGCACCGATCGCTCGCCGGATTGCTCCTCCCGAATTCACAATTCCCTGACAACCCCGCGCCCGGACTTCCCCACGCTGTGACGCGACGATCCTCCCCATGAAAACTCTCTGTTCCCTGCTCGTGCTCCTCTGGCTGGCTGCCCTCCCCGCCGTGGCCGCCGCGACGGATGCGCTCAACGAAGCGTTGCAACGCGGCCTGCTTGCCGAGGAAGCCCAGCGTGACCTCCCGGCCGCCGCCGCGGCCTATGCCGAAGCCGTCCGCGCGGGCGACGACCTGCGTGCACCGATGGCCACCGCTCTCTTCCGCCTCGCGGAGAGCCAACGCCGGCTGGGCCAGACGAACGAGGCGCTGGGACACTACCGCCGCCTGCTCCGCGAGTTCCCGGAACAGACGAATCTGGTGTCCTTGGCCCGCCGACACGTTCCCAAGGCGGCCATCCGTTCTCGCGGGGTCGCATCGATCGAGGCCGAACTTGCGGAGAGGACCAAAAATCTCAGCTCACTGCAGACCGCTGAGGCGGAGTTGACCACGGAACTGAAGCGCTGCTCCGCGTTGGGCACGGACCAGATTCACGCCGCGTTGTCAGCCAGCCATCCGACGCCGGAACTCACCCGGTTGAAGGCGGAGCGGAATCAGGCCGAAGTGCGACGGGCGTTGCTCAGCCCTGACTTCGGCCCGCAACACCCTGAGGTCCTCCGGCTCGCAGCGGTGCAGGCGAAGCTGGACGAGCAGTTGGCCAAGGAAGTGGAGGGAGTGATGGGTTCGCTGGCCGCCCAAGTGTCTGCCTTGGGGGCGCGGGTCACCCAAGAGCGGCGCAAGGTGAAGGCGCTTGAAAGCCAGCTCCTGCAGGAATCGCTGAGTTCCGACGGCCAGAGCGGGAACACGTCGGCCGACCCACGGTCGGAGCAGGAGCAACTGCTGCTGGAAGAGATCAAGATCGCCGAGACGCAAGAAGCCGATGTCCGCAAGCGCATGGAGGCGGGCCGGGCCGGGCAAGACGAGGTGTTCAAAGCGCAACGCGAAGTCCTGGCGCTCAAGCGGCAGTTGGCGGCGCTCCCTCGGCTGTTGGACGTGTCGGTGGTGCCGGTCAGCACAGGAACGGATTCTGGCGGCACCAATCCCGCAGTAAATCGCTATGCAGAGGTGGACAAGCTGGCAGCGGAGCTCGCGACATTGGACCAACTCAGCGACATCAAAGAACGGGCACGGTTCTTGGCGGCCCGACACCCAGAGTCCCAGCTCCCGGGGCTCAAGCTTGAGTCGTATGCCAAGGTGCTTCAACTCTATGAGGGGGCGGAACTGCAGAGACCAGGGTCTATAGCTGGCGCAGCCGACACCCGGGCCTCCTTAGAACGGCAGATCAAGTCCGCCATCGATTCGCTGAAAGAACGGCTAAAGTTCGCCCGACTTGAGGCCGACGACCTGAGCAAACGTCAGGCGGCCCGGATGGCTTCCGGCAAAATTGATCTCTACGGCGATGGCGGTCTTTCGGGCACGTTCCCCGTGGTCGAGGGCAGAAAACTCATGCTCTCC
>JANNAJ010000170.1:0-9273 GCA_031384285.1 Verrucomicrobiota bacterium | reverse complement strand
TCACGCGCGCGCGAACTCATCGGCCACGAGCAAGGCCCCAGCGTCCACCCGCCCCTCGTCTGGTTGCCCACGAGACCGCAGCTCCAGAACTCGTCGGGCCAAGTGGCCAAGCTCGCCTGCCTCGCGCTCCTCCATGACCCTTTTCAATCTCGCAGGACTCTCCGCACACCACCGGAACGTGGACTGGCGCAGAACGGTCGGCCGGAAGACAGGGAAGCAGCGACGTCGGCTCGACCCTGCCTGTCGGCGGTCTTTCGTCGGACCCCACACGAGCATGCAGTCGGGCCTCGACTGGAAATGGTAGGCCAACGCAATGTGCGCCAGCCAATGTCCGCTGCATCCGCATCGCCCGCGCCCGGTGCCGTGTTCGCGACGACGCGTTGGACGATGGTGCTATCGGCCGGTGCAGGCAGCTCAGCGCACGGAGATGAGGCGTTGGAGCAGCTTTGCCGCGCCTATTGGTTCCCGCTCTACGCCCATATCCGTCGCCGAGGGCATGGCGCCGACGCCGCACAGGATCTGACCCAAGGCTTCTTCGCCCGGCTGCTGGAAAGGAACGACCTTGCCGGGCTCACCCGTGAAGGAGGCAAGTTCCGCTCCTTCCTGCTCATCGCGCTGAACCACTTCCTCTCCAACGAGCACGAACACGCCTCGGCCCTCAAGCGGGGCGGGGGCAAGACGATCCTCTCGCTGGACGACGACACGGCGGAGGACCGTTACCTCAGCGAGCCGTCGCACAGCGAATCGCCCGACAAGCTTTTCGAGCGGCGCTGGGCGTTGACGTTGATGGAGAACGCCTTGGGACAACTGGGTGGTGAACAGACGGTGGCAGGCGATACCGCCGTCTTCGCCGCGTTGCGGCCGTTCCTTAGCCGTGAACCGGAACCCGGTGAATACGCGGCCATCTCGGCCCGGCTCGACGTCGCGCCCGGCACGCTCGCCGTCCGGGTCCATCGCCTGCGGGGCCGCTACCGGCAGCTCGTGCGCGCCGCCGTCGCGGACACCGTCGACAGCCCGCTCGAAGTCGAAGCGGAGATGCGGCACCTGCTGGCCGCGCTGGGATCCGCATGAATCGAACGTCTTCATGGTCCGTGGAATCGCCGGCGCGGGGCCGTGGTCGCGCCGGCGTCCTGGACCGCGGCGGTCCTATGCCGCTTCGGCCGCGGCCATCGCCGCAAAGCAGCGCAGCGAACGCGAACCGGGACGGACAAATCGGTCCGCTGCGGCCTTGGTGTTCTTTCGCGGCCGATCCGGAAGCGGCAGAGGACTGCCGCAGTGCAAGACCTCGCGGAGGCCCGGTGCCGTTTTCCCGCTTGGTGCGCGGAGGATTCCTCTGCTGTGCCGGCACGACCACATTTCCTGTGATCCCCGCTGCCGTTTCCGGTGGTAGCCCCTGACGCATGGCCGACTTGCTCTGTTCCCTCTGCGGTTCGCCGCTCGCCGCAGGCGGGTTGGCTGGCCAATGCCCGCGTTGCCTGGGCGCGCTGGCGTTCGGTTTGGGTGGAACGCCGGCCGAGGAGATCCTGCACCGCGCTGGCGACTACGAATTCCTGCGCGAGCTGGGCCGCGGCGGCATGGGCGTGGTCTACGAGGCGCGGCAGCGCAGCCTCAACCGGCGCGTCGCCGTGAAGATGCTCCTCGGCGGCGCGTGGGCTCGGCCCGAGTTCAAGCCCCGCTTCCGCGCCGAAGCCGAAGCGGCCGCGCGGCTGCGGCATCCGGGCATCGTCACGATCCACGAGGTCGGCGAGCTGGACGGCCAGCCGTTCTTCGCCATGGAACTGGTCGCCGGGCCCTCGCTCGGCGAACTGGTCCGCGCCCAGCCGCTCCCACCGCCGCGGTCCGCCCGCTATGTCCGGCTTGTGGCCGAGGCCATCGCGCACGCGCATGCGTCGGGTGTGCTGCATCGCGACCTCAAGCCGTCCAACGTGCTGCTCGACGCGGACGACCAGCCGCGGGTCACCGACTTCGGTCTCGCGAAGCAGTTGGATTCCGATGCGGAACTGACGCGCACCGGCGAAGTCGTCGGCTCGCCCAATTATCTCCCGCCCGAACAGGTCTCCGGCGGCAAGGTGGCCGCGACGGGCGATGTGTATTCGCTCGGGGCGGTTCTCTATCAGTTGCTGACCGCCCGCCCGCCATTCGTGGCGGACACCGTCGCTGCCACGCTCCAACAGGTGCTCCACAGCGAGCCGGTGCCGCCAAGGCTGCTGAATGCCGCCGTGCCGCGCGACCTGGAGACCATCTGCCTGAAGTGTCTGCGCAAGGAGCCTTCGCGCCGCTACGCCAGCGCGGCGGAATTGGCCGCCGACCTCGCATGCTTCGAGGCCGGCGAACCGGTGCAGGCGCGGCCGGTGTCGCGGATGGAACGAGTCGCGTTGTGGGGCCGGCGCAAGCCCGCGCTCGCGGCCGTGTCGGCGGCGCTCGTGGTGGCGGTGGTCGTGGGGCTCAGCAGCGTGCTCGCGCAATGGCGGCGCGCGGAACTCAGCCGCGCGGAGATGGCCCGCAACCTCTTCGCGGCCGACGTGGCGGCGGCTTCCACGGCGTTGCGGGAAGGCAACCTTGGGCGTGCGCGGGAACTCCTCCGCCGGCATTCGGCTGAAGTCGGAAGCGGCAAGCCGGAAGCGGGAAGTGGAGGCAACCGGTCGCGCGCGCATCCGGCTCCCGACTTCCCACGTCCCGCCTCGGCCGAGTTCACCTGGCGGCTGCTCTGGGCGCGCGGGCAGAGCGACGAGCTCGCCACGCTGGGCACGCATCCATGGATCGTGACCTGTGTCGCCGTGTCGCCGGATGGCCGATGGGTCGCCTCCGGCAGCATGGACCAGCCGGGTGACACGACGAACTCCCTGAAGCTTTGGAGGCTGGATAGTGGGATAGGCTTCCAGCCTGTCTCCGGGGCTTCCAGCCCCAGTGCGATTCACGGGCAAGATGCCCGTGGCGACAGGCTGGAAGCCCGTCCCACTAAGACGCTCGGCGCCTCCAACACCCTCTGGTCCGTCGCCTTCTCCGAGGACAGCCGCACGCTCGTCTCGGCGGGCGTGGGCGGGGTCCGCTTCTGGGACGTGGCGACCGGTGCCGCCCGCACCGACTTCCCTGCGCTCCCGGGACAGGAGATCGCCTTGGCCGGCGATGTCCTCGTGGCTTCACCCAACCATCCGTTCTTCGGCGCCGACACGCTGGAACCGCTGTGGCGGATGGACCTCTCCACCCGCGAAGCGCGGCCGCTGGCTCTCCGTGGACGACATCCCGCCTTGTCACCCGACGGCCGGCGACTCGCGCTGCTCGATGCCGGACGAAGCATCCGGCTCTACGACCTCGCGACCGAGCGGCTGCTCTTCACCGTCGCCACCAACCGCCTGCTCTTCCGGCTTCGCTTCTCGCCCGATGGGCACCGGCTCGCCGGCGCGGGCCAGATGACTTCGGCGCGCGTCTGGAACCTTGAGGCGCCCGGGGCGAGCCCGCTGTTGTTCGAGAGCACGCACAACGTCTGGGACGCTGCCTTCACAACCGACGGGGCCACGCTCATCACCGCCACGTCGCACCAACAGATCGAGCTCTGGGACGCGGCGACGGCCGAGCGCCGCGGCTCGCTCGCCGGCCATGTCAACGAGGTATGGGCCGTCGCGCCGACGCCGGATGGCACGCAGCTCGTCTCAGGCGGCAAGGACCGGACCGTGCGCGTGTGGCCGCTCGAGCCGAAAGGCGCCGCGCCGGCGGTGCCGCAGTGGCGGTACGCGCGACCGATGTTCTCGCCTGACGGCTCACGCCTGCTCACCTATGCGCAGACGAACTGGCGCGGCGCGGCCACGGTCTGGGAAACGCGGGACGCGGGACGCGGGATGGGGAACGGATTCCGGTCGCTCGGCACCGTGGGCGGCTATCCTCGCGGCTTCGCACCCGATGGCACCAACCTGATGTTCTTCCGCGGCGACCGGCCGGCGCTGGAATGGATGCAGGTGACGCCCACCCGGAGCATCCGCACCGTCGAACTGGCCTATGCGCCGACGAACCTGTTCCTCAACGAGTTCGTGCTCGCCGGTGATGCGCGCTCGTTCGTTTGCCCGGATGCAGCGGGCACTTTCTGGCGTTGGTCCACGGAGGACGGCCGGTTGCTCCACCGTTGGACCGACCAGGAATTGTCCGCTGCCATCCGCGCTGAGTTCGCGGGCGGCAAACAACCCGGCCGGTTGCTCCGCGGATCCGCCGCGAGCCGCACCGGACGCTGGCTCGCGCTGGGGCCCTTTGGAACCTATGCCGGTGTGCTGGTGGACTTCGGGACCGGCACCACGGTGCGGCTGCGCGGCCATCACGACGACATCGCGGCGCTCGCCTTCGCGCCCGATGACCGCCTGCTCGCGACCGGCAGCGTGGATGGCACCATCCGGCTCTGGGAAGTTCCTGGCGGGAAGCCGGTGGGTGAACTGCCCGGCCATCTGGAGTCCGTGGAAGCGGTCGCCTTCTCCGCCGATGGACAGACTCTCGCCTCGGTGAATCCCGGCATCGAAGTCACCTTCTGGCATCTGCCCACGCGCCGTGAACTTGCGCGCTTCGCGCATGCCGAGGCCGGCTACCATCTCGCTTTCTCACCCGACGGCCGCCGCCTCGCCCTCGGCATCACCGCTGGGCGGTTGGAGACCGACACCGATCGCGTGGAGGTTTGGGACGCGCCGTAGGGTGGGCAGGGGGGCAGGGAGGCAGGGGAGAAAGGGAGCGGGGTGAGAAGGTTGATCGTTTCCAGCGAACTAGGGCCACGGACCGAACGATGCCCGGCTCGTTTGGACCGACGACCCAAAAGATTCCCGGTAATCCTCGGGCTCCCTTCCGGTGGTAGTGTGGCATGAAGCTTCGTTCGCTGTTTGCTTTGGTCGTTTGGGCCTTGATCGTCAGCATGGAGCTGCCGGCGGTGGCCCAAGACCCCCTGCAATGGGTGCGGCGCACCGGGGTCACCGGACCGGGCAAGCGCAGCTATTCAGGCATGGCTTACGATGAGGCGCAGGGGTTGGTGCTGCTTTACGGCGGATACCTGAGCGCCACCGGGTTCATCCCCAGCGGCAAATCGACCTCGGACCCTTGGCTGTTCGACGAGTTCCGGCGGAACGACACCTGGCGATACGATGGCACCCTGTGGACCCAGTTGACGGTCACCGGGACGCTGCCACCGACGCTCATCCAACCGGCGATGTGCTACCATCCCCTGCTGCGACGGGTGGTCATGTTTGGCGGGGCCGGGGATGAGTTCACGGTGGCGGCGGATAAATTGAAGTTGTGGTCCTTTGTCTTCGACAGCCCCACTTCGGGCCACTGGCAGTTGGAGTCCGCCACCGGACCGTCCAATCCCCGGGCCGTGGCCCTGGCCTTTGATCACAGCCGGTATATGCTGGTGCTCACCGGTGCGGGCGAATCCGGCCGGGAGACCTGGGAGTGGAATACGGGCCTTTGGACGCGCCGCGCGGATGCGCCGGTCCCCCAGGTGGGCAGCACCACCCGTCGGCTCGCGCCGGCCCTGGGCTATCATGCGGCCTCGGGCAAGATGCTGCTGGTGGACGACGAGGCGCTACCCACCAGTGCGGCCACGGAGGTCAGCCGGGTCTTCATCTTCGATGGCTTCCAGTGGTATCAGTCCACCACGGAGGGTCTCGCGCCGCCGCTGGGCGCCCATTTCCAGAACCAAGGGCGCAAGCTGGCCTATGATTCCGCGCGGGAGCGCCTGGTGGCGGTGGACAGCCAATCGTCCTACGACTTCGATGGCGTGCGTTGGCGGGTGCGAGGCCCCTCGTCCAACTTGCCGAACGGCCCCGGCCAGGTGGATGGCCTGAGCCGGCGTAATGGGGCGGCAGTAGCCTACGACAAGGGCCGGGGCGTGTTGGTGCGGTTCGGCGGTGATGACGGAACGGAGCTGCTGGCCAGCTTCACGATGCACGACGAGACTTGGGAGCTGACGCCCACCGGCGCCGGGGTCCAGCTCGTCAGTCCGAACATCGCCCCGCCTCCTGACCCGTCCGGCGTGGTCGCGTATTGCCAGGGCCAGATGATGCAGCTTCACCTGCTCGCCGTGGCCCGTTCCGGCGGGCCGACGAGCAGCAGCGCCGGGCTCGAGTATCGCTGGTTCAAGGACGACGTGCTGATCCCCTCCTACCCCGGGCGGCCTTGGCTCTATGTGAAGGAATCCGTCACCCCCGCGGACGAAGGCGTGTATCACGCCGAGGCGATCGATGACTGGGGGCTGCGGGTGCGGTCGGACGATGCGGTGATCATCATCAACCAACCGCCCGAGATCACGATGCAACTGCGGAGCCACCGCTTGATCCCGGGGGAATCCTTCATGCTGCAAGTCGCCTACAACTCGGCCTCACCGGCAATCGTGCAGTGGACCAAGGACGGCGTGACCATACCGGGAGCGACCAGCCTGACCTACGGCCGCTCGGACGTCACCCTGGCCGATGCGGGCTATTACCGGGCAACCGTGTATACGGCGTGTGCGGCCGTTGTGAGCGACGCCGTCATCA
Organism: Verrucomicrobiota bacterium; assembly: GCA_031384285.1. Lineage (GTDB taxonomy): Bacteria > Verrucomicrobiota > Verrucomicrobiia > Limisphaerales > UBA9464 > CAIVQB01. Next base: position 2,770 of record JANNAJ010000170.1, on the reverse strand, counting down.
GCGTCGGGCCCCGGATCATCACCCAGCCCGCGGCCCCTATCGACGCTCTGGTGGGCAACCGTCCGGTCACGCTGACCGTCACCGGCGACGGCGCTGGCGCCCTGGATGGAACCTACACAGTGGGCGCCGATCCCGCCAAGCACGCCGACCGCGCTTCACCCGCTTCCGTGGCGAATCCGCTGCCGATGAGGTTCAGCTGGCGCTTTGATGGCGAACCCATCCAAGCCGGGCCGCGATACACGATCACCGGCACAGGCCTCTCCAGCACGCTGCAGATCAACCAACCCGACTATGAGGACGAAGGTCGCTACGACTGTGTCGTCACCGATGCCAGCGGCCCCGCCTACGCCAGGACGACGGCCGCGACGCGGCTCCTCCTGCATCCCCTCGCACCGCCCTACCTCACCGTGCTGCAGGGCCGAGGCCCGGACCCGCGCACCGACAGCGGCATGGTGTTCGATTCGCGCCGGGGCCGGACCGTGGTGTTCGGCGGCCTGGCCTTCGGGGTGAACCCGCGGGCCGGCAATGCCGCCCCGGGTCACTACGCCTCCAACGACACCTTTGAATGGGACGGCCAAGTGTGGGTGAAACGGAATCCGGCGCATCGCCCGCCGGCTATGTCCGGGTTTGGCATCGCCTATGACAGCGTGCGTGGCCGCACCGTGATCTTCGGCGGCCACGAATATCAGGCACCCGACTATCTGCTCGGCACCCAGGTGGTCGCCAATTCGGTGTGGGAATGGGATGGGAACGACTGGACGCGGATCACTTCCGCCACGCCCCCGCCGCCGGCACGACTCCAACCTAGCCTCTGCTTCGACTCCGTGCGCCAGGAGGTGCTGCTGGTGGGCGGGCACTACTTCAACCCCACGCCGGCCGACCCGCGCGCGGCCGTGAACGCGCTCTGGGCCTGGGATGGTGTCCAATGGACGTCCCACGCCGGCCTTCCTGCTGCCGCCGGCAGCGCCTCACCGGAGGTCTATCCGGGATGTGCCTTTGGCTTCGACCAGCTCCGTGGCGTGGCCGTGCTGTTCGGGCCCTTTTTCGACCCGGATCTTCCGGTGTGGGAATGGAACGGCGCCACCTGGAAGCGGGTGTCGCCACCGTTCTCGCTCCGGGTGAACGACTCCCGGGCCTACGCCGGTGCGACCTTCCACGATCCCGTGCGCCGGATGATCGGATTGCCGATCCTCAGCAACAACCTCAACGACGGCGGCCCTTCCGTTTCCACGCTGATCTACTGGAACGGCACCAACTTCATCCGCGGCGACTCCAGCGTGATCGATGACGTCACCGGAGCCAGTCGGTCCGGGATCGATGCCGTCCCGGCCTCGATCAATGGCGACCTCACCGCCTTCGATACGGCACGGCGCAGCCTGGTTTGGTTGGACATGGAACAGTTCCACCACACCGGACCGGCCACGACCCGCGAGATGCACTTCAGCGCCAAAGCCAAGCCGGTGCATTTCCCGCTGCAGGTCAGCTTTGCCCCCGACCAGACGATCCACCTGCGCGTCATCAGCGCCGGACAGAGGCCTCTGGCATTCCAATGGTTCAAAGACGGTGCCGAACTCACCGACGACGCCCACTGGGAAGGAACTACCGCGGCCACGCTCACCATCAAGGCCGCCACCGCCGCCGACGCGGGCCGATACAGCGTGCGGGTCCGCAACGCGCTCAACGAGGCCGTCACGGCGGACGCGCAGCTCTCCGTGCAAACCGAGGGCGTCGCCGCGGTCATCCAAGGCAGCGGCCTCGTGCTCTCGTGGCCGGGTGCGACCGGCCTCCTCGAAGAATCGCTCTCTGCCGAAGGCCCATGGACGCCGCTCCACGGGGTCGCGCCGCCTTTCGCCGTGTCGCTGGGCGAGGATGGCCGCTATTACCGCGTGCGCTATCCGTGAGGCGCACCGCCGTCCGGTCACCGCCGCCTTCGCGAAATTTCCCCGTAATCCTCCGCCTCCGTTCCTGCGGTAGTGGTTGAAGCGGTCTGCCAGCGCAGGGAACCGTGATGAGAATCCAATTATGCACCTATCGAATCGTTCGGACCGAATCCGGTGGACGTTCGCCACGCTCACCGTGGCCTTGCTGGCCGCCTGCCCGCTCCGCCTGCCCGCGGACCCGCCGGTCGAGGGACACTTCCGCCGGATCACGGGCACGGTGCGCTTCGACAACGCGGACGCGACGATCCTCGGTCGGTTGCGCGCGCCCGCCAGCGAGGGCATGAGCAGCCTCTCGGTCCGCGCCACCAGCCTCGCGCCGAATGCCGGCCTGACCGCCCAGGTCGATGCGCCGGCGCCGGACCGCGTGGCGAATCCCTACCAGCTCTCCGTCCGGGCCGGCACGAACGCCGCCACGGCCGTCGCCTACGGGCTCCAGGCCATCGTATGGCTGGACGGCGACCGCGAGGTGTTCTACACGCGGACCTTTGAGACGCCGCCGCTGGTCGAGGCGGCCGCGCCGCTGCCGCTGGACCTTGCCGAGTGCGCGGGGATGGTGCGGCTGCAGTTCATGGATGCGAACGGCACACCGGTCACGGTCGCAGGCGGCACCGGTCAAGTTTACGCCGGCACCGAACTCCGCACGCAGGTCCTGAGTCTGGCTCCGGGCAGCGGGGAGAACCACCTCGTCGTGCCGGCGGGCGTGGAACTGTTGATCAACCTTCAGTTGCAACGCGGCGCGGATCCGTATCGCGACCAGATCAACCACACGTTCACACTCGTGACCAACGTGCCATGCGACACGGTGCTGACCGTGCCGGTGGTGTTGCGCG